>JAJRXG010000184.1 GCA_024276375.1 Bacteroidota bacterium
GAATGAGAAACTTCATCGAGAGTTACATCAAGATCTATAGTCCCTTTGTCCGCATCAGCATCAGCATCATACTGCTTTCGATACGCACTAGGACTCAGACCATACGCTTGGGTAAAATACTTGCTTAAATTTTGAGGAATATTAAAACCAACTAAATAGGTGATTTCTGATACATTAAGATCTGTTGATATCAGTAATTCTCGTGCTCTTTCTATCCTTACTTTCCGAATATACAAAGATGTTGAAAGACCTGATAGTCGCTTGATCTTTCGATGAAGATTAGATCTGCTCATACCAAGTTCCTGACACAGAAAGTCAATCGAAAACCCTTTGTTCTCGAGATTGCTCTCTATAACGACCTTGACTCGCTCAAGAAACTGCTCTTGTGTCCTACTCAAAATTAATAAACCTGGTGATCGATGCGTACTAGTATCTCAATGAATATTTTCTAACATAAAGAGTGTTTTGACACAAAATTCAAACCAACGGTTAAGATTTTCATTTTTGAATCACTTCATTGTCAACATTAAGAAAAATCTATCATTTAGATTCTGCAAAGATACTTTATCTTGAGCATAATGATGGACACCCAAGCCATCTAGACATAAATAATCCGTAAAAACGGACTCATCCATTTTGGTCTTGAAACACTGATCCAGTTTGGTGTGAAAAGCATTCACAAGGATACGTGCGATTCATCTCCACGCCGATAAATCAATGACAAGTCCATAAAAAAAGCCCCTCAAGTGCTTGACGGGCTTCATTACCTTGTATAAAAGTTATAACACTAAATATTAAACAATTTTAACATTTACTGCATTCATTCCTTTTTTACCTTCCTTCAATTCAAATTCAACTTCATCACCTTCGCGGATTTCATCAATCAATCCGGTTACGTGTACGAAGTGGTCTTTGTCGGTACCTTCTTCACTAATAAATCCAAAACCTTTTGTTTCGTTGAAGAATTTTACTGTGCCTTTACTCATTATTGTGTATTTCTAAAAAAAAATTAATTAAGCCACAAAGGTACGCTTATTCTATGGGAATAGTAGATTTTATTTTCCGCTTTCTGAATCGGCTAGTAATCCGGCAATATCTGCGGGAGAATAAGCAATAGATTTCAGGACTTTACGATCCCCTTTACGGTAAACTAAGAACTCCTCTCCACGCGTTACAATCTCAGAATCTGTATTCTTCTGTGTCAGATAATATGCTTGGGTCTCTTTAGCCTCTTGCTCAGACTTGCAGGTTTTGCTCATGTTGGAGCGTTGCACCTCTTCGAACAATGCCTTAAAGCGATCCGCGAGTCCAAACTCCAAAATCGCTCCAGATAGAACATACTGTATATCACATAATGCATCTGCCACTTCCACGAGGTCACCTTGGGAGATTGCCTCTTTCAACTCGTTGAGTTCCTCTTGCAATAGATTGACCCTGAGCTCACATCTGTTCATATCCGGAATAGTAGGCATCGATAAGATAGGCAAATCAAAAGTCTCGTGAAACTGAGCTACATCATTCAATCCATTGGGTTCGTCATACTTTTTACGCATCTTGTACAATTTTACGATCTTGGCATATTGTAAGCATATACAATACACTGCAAAGAAGCACATATTACGAATCAATACCATATGGATAGAAAAGAATTTTTAAAGAAGGGCGCAATTGTTGGGGCATTGACGACGCTGGGCGCAAGTTGTACCAAGATAGACAACTCTATTGCAGCACCTAGTATCATCAGCCAAAGGCATTATAAGTGGAAGATGGTTACGACTTGGGCTCCCAATTTTCCGGTTGTGGGAGAAGGTTGCAATCGCTTAGCTCAATGGATAAAGGAGATGTCAGATGGACGCTTAGATATCCGGGTATATGGTGGTGGCGAATTGGTGCCACCGCTCGAGGGGTTTGAGGCAGTGAGCAGTGGAGCCGTAGAGATGAGCCATGGAGCTTCTTATTATTGGGCCGGAATTCAGCCGGCATTTCAGTTTTTTACCAGTATTCCATTTGGCATGAATGCCCAACAAATGAATGCATGGTTAGACTTTGGAGGAGGTAAAGAACTCTGGGCACAACTCTATGAAAAGTACAATATTCGGCCGTTTATGGCGGGCAATACTGGAGTCCAAATGGGCGGCTGGTTTAATCGAAAGATTGAATCGATGGCGGACTTCAAAGGACTAAAAATGCGCATGCCCGGATTGGGAGGCAAGGTATTGCAGAAAGCGGGTGGAACTGCAGTCCTATCCCCCGGTAGCGAATTATACACCAACCTCGAAAGAGGTGTCATCGATGCTACAGAATGGATCGGGCCTTATCACGATTACCTGAAAGGATTTCATCAGATCGCTAAGTACTATTACTATCCCGGATGGCATGAACCGGGATCTGTATTGGAAGTAATTATTAACAAACGTAGTTATGAATCCTTGCCCAAGGATCTACAGGCCATCATCGAAGCGGCCTGTTATCGAAGCAATCAGACAATGTTATCGGAGTTTGAAGCTAAAAACAATCAATATCTAAAGAAAATCAGAGCAGAAACAGATGTTGAAATCTTGCCTTTCCCCAGTGATGTACTGCGTCAGCTAAAGCTCTATGCTGAAGAGATATATGAGGATATGGCGTCTCAAGACGAATGGAGCAACAAGGTATATCATTCGTTCAAGTCTTTTAAAAAAGATATCACAGAGTGGAGTTATATTGCCGAAGGAAAGTTTTACTCGGATATTCAATAGACCTTTTCCTTCACCTCCCGTTGTTTTTCACAAAATCATCTGACGTCCTATTTTTAATATCCATAAGGTTATAAGCCCATTTTTGGTGTCTTACTTGGCATTTAGCAGAACAGTGATGGTAAACGCGTATATGACAAACTGCATAAAATAGGATATTGCTCCAGTACGTCTCTGTCCTCATAACTCCTCATAAAGAGTCTCCCTTGATGAGCTGAGCGCTGTGAATCAATCCCTATCCACCACGCATCGCCAGATAATAAAGTGCAATATGCAATATACACATGGAAAACAAAGTATCAATGTACTACCCGAAGTATTGTTATCTTAGTTCCCTCAATACAATCCATTGAAATACAAAATCAGTAAATATGAAAAATTGGAGTGAGCCATTTCAGTTTGAACTCTTGGGGCTTACCTTTACGGTGTA
>JAJRXG010000185.1 GCA_024276375.1 Bacteroidota bacterium
TCCGCTCTGAAAGTACGACCATAATTATCTCCTACATCATAATGATGGATCTTAACCGTCCATCCTGTAAGATCAGATCCATTGAACATATCCGTCCATTGATCCGGTGTATTGTCAGATTGCTTTATAGTATGACAACTAAAAGCACTAATAAGAAATACGAAAACACAAAAAGACTTGAACGCTTGGTAAAACATCTGTATAGCTCTCTAAAATGCACTAAGATATTGAATCATCACTTCATAATACAAAAGCAACATTTAATAAGCTAAAACACATCTTCAATTCCCCTCAATATCCACTCATCCGTGCGTAGCGATCAAGATGATATGCGCGATCTCCAAACAATTGTATCGCTACTCTCGCTCGCTTCAGAAAGAATCCAATCTCCTCATCATCTGTCATTCCGATACCACCAAACATCTGTATGCCTTCATTGCTCGCAAGACGGGTGATGGCACTACACTTCACCTTGGACATACTACACAATGCAGGTGCCATGAAGTTATCTTCATCAATTGCATCAAGAGTTTTGATCGTGAGACTTCGGCACAATTCTATCTCCGTGTATAGATCCGCTGCCCGATGCTGCAGTCCTTGAAAAGATCCGATCACTTTATCAAATTGTCTGCGCTCCTTTAGGTAGGCCATGGTGCGATCAAATGCTTCTGACATCATACCCACCATTTCTGCTGAAAGCAAGGCATTGGCAATATTGGTGATATCGCGAACGATTTTTTTACCACTTTCTGATTGTCCGACCAGCGCATTGGCCTCGACTATCACCTTATCGAGCCTTACTTTACTATAGTATCGGCTATCCATCATAAACTCTTGCTCGAGGCTTACACCTTCGGACTTGGCATCTACTAAGAAGATCCCTACACCATCCTCTATGTTGGCACTCACTAAGAAGACATCAGCTATAGAGCCGTCCACAACCATATCCTTAGTACCTGAGATGGCGTATTGACCATTCTGACTTAATGCTGTGGTAGTAGATTGTGTAGGGTTGTAGAAAGCACCTTCTTGTACAGCACAAGTGACTACTTTGCCTTCCGAACATATCGTCTGAAGTAAACTCTTCTGTTCATCCGAACCATATTTCTCAAGTACGTGAGCAGCCACTGCTACACTGAGCAATGGCGATGCGGTCAATGTTCTGCCGGAAGCCTCCATCAAGATCCCCATACCTCGCATTCCAAAATTCAAACCTCCCCATTCTTCTGCTACAGCTATTCCAGACCATCCCATCTCAACCATCTGCTTCCATATCCCGGGGACATAGCCATCAGATGCTTTATCATCACGGAGTTCCCTGACCATACTCACTGGCGCAGATTTGAGCAAATCTTTGGCAGCGTCACTTAAAAACTGCTGTTCTTCTGTCAATACGTATCCCATATTTTTATGTGTCTCTATTGAATATCACCCTACTTAGAAGGCAATCCCAATATGTGTTTTGCAATAATATTTAATTGAATCTCACTCGTACCTCCTTCAATAGAGTTGCCCTTGGTTCGGCATAATTGTCGCGCAATTTTGCCTTCATTATACTGCTCCCCACGCCAAGCGATAGCTTCTTTGCCTTGGCAATCTAATCTCAATTCGTACTTGCGCTTGTTGAGCTCGCTACCGTAATATTTCAACATAGAGGATCGCGCTCCTATGCCTTGCCCAGATTTAGCCTCCTCTTGGATGCGATCCAAGGTAAACTTAAATGCTGCACCATCGATCTCCCATTCGGCGATATCCGTTCGCTTGATGCGATCATTCAGCCGGCCATCACTGCCCACTCCGATAGACTTCTTAGCGTACACAGATAAGGGCGTCATAAAATCAGCATCTACTGCTGCGCTAATCGCCGAACGTTCATGGGACAAAAGATACTTGGCGACCGTCCAACCTATATTTTCTTCTCCTACCACATTGGACTTAGGAACTCTAACATTGTCAAAGAAAGTCTCACAAAAAGGTGATTTTCCACTTATCAATTTGATAGGTCGAGTGCTTACTCCAGGGGTAAGCATATCTATCAATAGAAATGTTATGCCGATCTGTTTTTTGGCTGATTGATCTGTACGAACGAGAGCAAAAATCATATCTGCCGCATCAGCATAAGAAGTCCATACCTTCTGCCCATTGACGATATAATGATCTCCGTCAGACACTGCAGAAGTCTGTACTCCAGCAAGATCAGATCCGGCTCCTGGTTCAGAATACCCTTGACACCATCGGATCTTGCCTTGAATGATGTCAGGGAGATATTGGTGTCTTTGTTCTTCTGTTCCAAATTGTAATAATGCCGGACCAAGCATCCAGATACCGAAACTAAGCAACGGTGGACGACACTTCAGTTTGGCCATCTCTTCTTTGAGGATTTTATGCTCCTCTTTACTCAGGCCTCCACCGCCATATTTTTTAGGCCAGGTAGGTGTTGTCCAACCTCGAGCGGCCATTGCATTGAACCATTTTTCTTGATCTGCATTTTTAAACGTCGCATTGCGGCCACCCCAATAAGTATCCGATTCCTCCATGAGAGGCTGTCGCATAGAGTCCGGGCAATTGGCTTCAAGAAATTCTTTTACTTCTACTCTAAAGTTCTCTAAAGACATCAATTTCTCATTTGCAACTCAAAGTACGCGGAATCGTTCTTATTGATATTCAGAACCTTGAAGATAATTGGCAGTTGAAGTCTTTGTAGTAGAACGACGATCATCAATCCCGATAGTCAACCTAATGGCTAATCCTCGACATAGGACAACTGTGTTCTACCCGTAGATCGTTCATATGTCGCATCATAATCTGAACGTATTGTACCCATCATGCGATCCCAAAACAGAAAGTACAAACCATAATTACCATCAAACTTGCCATGATGTTGGTTG
Source organism: Bacteroidota bacterium (assembly GCA_024276375.1). Taxonomy (GTDB): domain Bacteria; phylum Bacteroidota; class Bacteroidia; order Chitinophagales; family Saprospiraceae; genus JAJRXG01. Next base: position 2,889 of record JAJRXG010000185.1, read on the forward strand.
TGCGCCACGGATGTATTGATCCATCTACCGATCCATGTCTTGTGAAATCCCTTGGGATATAATTCAAATCCCAAATGACCATATACATTGTACACAATCTGAAATAGAAAGAACCAAGCGATGGCAGACCGATGTACAGGTAGGGTAAATGCCAGTATGGGCAATATGGCTGCTTCGAGAACCCCTTCCAACGGATGAAAAGCGTAAGCCGTCCAAGGAGATGGGTTGGTGGATTTGTGATGTACTAGGTGAACGTGTTTGAACAATACGGGGTGGTGCATAGCTCTGTGCATCCAATAAAAGTAGGTATCGTGAATAAATAGCATCCACACCCAAGTAAAGACGTAATACACCCATCCGTAATCAGAGATATTCGCGTAGGTATTGGTATAATCCCTAAAAATGGTAAACGTTGCTAACCCAACGGTCGCAAATATCGTCACCGAAATCATTGAGTAGGTAATATCTCGACCATAGTCAGAAAATTTGGGCATTTTTTTCTGAACTTTCCGAAACCACATGGGTTTTTTTAGGATGATATAAAACAAGATAAATGCCGTAGTGGCAAAAGTGAAATAATCACCGACAATTCCCCCTGCTTCTTGCAACCATATATCCCAAAATGTCATTTTTTTATTCTTTTTTTATTTCAAACCTGGATGATCAATTTCAGTTCAGGACTTCCGTATATAATCTTCTCATCCCGATTCTGATACTTCGATCATACTAATTTCTATCTCAATAGTAAGTCTAAAACTTCGTATAGCATACTATAAATTACTAAAATGGCTTTTTTATTGGATGAACTGCTATAATGGTTATTCAACAAGCATCCCCTGCCATAAGAGAAGCATCGCAAATATCAATAAATGTTGGGATACCGTGCACCCAGGGTATGGGGGAATCGTCGCTGACCAGAATGCAGGCATTACGCTGTATGGAGGGGTCATCTGTATGGCAAAGCGGCTATGGTTCCCTAGCCTGACGTATGCATTTTTCACTTTTAGACGGATGTCAATGCACTCATGAGGTTATAGATTAATCAACTTTTCTATTTGCACAATATTTATTATGGTATTGTCTTTTTCCAAGTTTTCCGAATCTTCGATGTGATAGAACCATAATTCCAAACATATCCGTGGAAAGGAGGTTTATTTTTCTGGTGGACAATCTACCTCTGAATTAATAGACAATATTTTAAGGACACATCCTGCCTATATAAGGTATTCTAAATATTGGAATTATTTCTTTGGCGTCCCAATTTATCACACATTCTCCCGAAACACTTATCTAATTGTCCGTCTGTATAGTAGCAGCAAGTCAGATATCCCCAAAATAATAATTTGTAGCACTTTCCTGTGCCGCTTCGAGGGCATGAGGATCACCACTTGTGTCTGACTGTATTGCTGTGGAGTCAAGATGAACAAAGCGACAAGAGCAGAAAGAAGATAGTGGAATGTATCAGGGAGGCATCGCATAA
>JAJRXG010000013.1 GCA_024276375.1 Bacteroidota bacterium
ATATGGTAAGGAGTCCTCTCTGTACTTTGATTCAATTCAATTTTTTCTACACTTTCAATTCAATGGTTGGTTTGTATTTGGCGTTATAGCCTTGTTGTTGAGACATTCTGTTGTTAGGAAGATCCACATAGACCACTCCATTGGACTTCGATTTTACACTATACTCGTCCTATCATGTGTTTTAACCTTTGCACTGCCCTTGACATGGAATACACCGATTAAATATATATTTTGGGCAAACAGTCTGGGAGTGATACTCCAACTAATTGCGATCTACTATCTCTATAAGCTTGTCCGGTCGATGAGGCAATCCATCTGTACTCATATCGATAATCTGACTTTTCTTCTGTGGACTGTTTCTCTGGCCAGCCTTATAATAAAAGTAATGCTTCAAGGTTTGGTTGCAGTACCGAGTTTGGCCATTGTATCCTACAGTTACAAGGACTTCATCATCGGATTTATTCACCTGCTCAATCTAGGGTTTGTAAGCACTGCGTTGTTGGGTATCATCAATGATCAATTTGCAGTCAATCCCAAGTACTATAAAAATGGAACGATCCTATTCTTGATTGGTTATATAGGAAGTGAGATTGTCCTATTCTCTCAGGGATTGTTGATCTGGAGAGAATGGGGGATGATTCATGGCTACTATATCATTATCTTTCTATTATCATTATTTTTGCCTCTTGGTATTGGATTGATAACCTACAGTGTAATGACAGCTAAGGAAAAAACATCTTCTTCGTTTTGATCCTGTATGGGGGTATTGCTCTGCGATTGATGGGATTGGCTATCACACTATTGCGACAGGATCATCTTCTGCCGTGCTTTTAGACTGCCGGTGCTAAGATATAGAGATTAAGTTGTGGTGTATAGGATCTATTTCGGGAAATACATATTTACGCTCTACATTCTTGGCATTCTATGTATATTACCATTTATTAAGTTTTTAAAAAGCACATCAACGATATGATTTCAGCTTATCAAGAAGGACAAATATTGAAGTGCTTCATAATTTTTTTAACTCTGTTACTTGGAGTTCAAGTCCAAAATCTTGCTCAAGATCCCCATCGTTATGATGAAGAGATAGCTGCTTTTGCTAGGGCTGATCAGATGATCAATAGAGATGATTTGGTTGTGTTTACGGGGAGTTCGAGTGTTCGATTTTGGAAAAGCCTAAACAGTGATTTTCCTGAGTATAATATCATCAATCGTGGATTTGGCGGATCTCAGATGAGTGACTTATTGTACTTTGTTGAACCGTTGATCACTCAATATATGCCTAAGAAGGTCTTTATATATGAAGGAGACAATGATATCAGCGCTGGCAAGAAGAAGGATGTGATTTTGACTGAAGCCAAGGAACTTGTGAGCCGTATCTGGGAGGTATCACCAGAGAGCGAGATATACTTTATCGCTGCCAAACCTAGTGTTGCTCGTTGGGAATTTCAACATGAGTATGAGCAATTCAACTATGCCTTATCTCTGTGGGCATTGATTACTCCTCATGTTACGTATATAGATGTCTGGACACCGATGTTAGATGGGAAGGGGATGGTACGCGGAGATATCTTTATCGGAGATAAGCTGCATATGAATGAGAAGGGATATCAGATATGGGCAGATGTAATACGCCCTTATCTGTCTGACAAATGACATTAGGACATGCGATCAGACCCAACCCTTATAGCGTTTTACCTATTGAGTAACTGTATTTTTTAATTATAATGATTCGTATTTAAACAAAATAGATTATGACAAGAGATAAGATGATATATTGGGGGGCTACAGGTCTGCTATGTGCTATTTTTTTAATGTCGGCGGGCATGTTTTTTTTCAATCATGGAGCAGTTGTCACAATGTTTGGAGAGTTGGGTTTTCCAAGTTGGATCATCTATCCACTTGGTGTCGCCAAGGTACTGGGCGTGATAGCAATCCTAAGTAAACAATCCAGTTTTCTTAAAGAATGGGCATATGCGGGATTCTTTTTTGATGCGTTGCTGGCAATAGGAGCACATCAGATAGCTCAAGGAGGAGGTTGGGAGATGGCAATAGGAGCATTGGTTCTGATAGTGATATCTAGGATTTACGATGGCAAGTTGTATAGATAGGTTCTAAATGTATAGGATATCGTAAATGGCTGATTTTAATCTTTCAGGTAAGGAACGTCAAGAGGTGTTGACACATGTCATAGCATTGTTGGAGGAGTATTACAATCATACGCGAGATCTCGATGTTGCTCCCACACTAGATAAGCAAGAGATATATGACTATGTATCGCAATTTGATTTTACTACTAAGGTAGATTTCAAACAGGGAGCTGGGGTAATAATTGAAGGATTAAGGCGATATGCGGTACACACTCCCCATCCGAGATATTATGGATTGTTTAATCCAAGAGCTTCGTTTGCAGGTATCGTAGCAGATCTGATCACGGCTACCTTTAATCCACAGATGGCTGCGTGGAGCCACGCGCCATATGCGGCGGAAGTGGAAGACTATCTGATTCATCAGTTGGGCAAAAAATTTGGTTATGATACATCTACTAGCGATGGAGTGTTTTGCACAGGAGGAGCGGAGGCCAATCTAACTGCCGTATTGTGTGCGATTAAGCGTATTTTTCCACTATCGAGTGAGGGAGGGCTGCGATCATTGTCGGTTCAGCCTATAATATATTGCTCGGCACATGCTCATCATTCTGTTGCTAGAGCTGCTCGTATAACGGGATTGGGTACGCTATGTGTACACTCCATCGATACTGATGGTCGGCACAGTATGGATATAGAAGCATTGAAGCGACAGATCAATATAGATATCGCAGCTGGTCTAAAACCCATGATGGTTGCTGCTACAGCGGGAACGACGGGGCTGGGATCGATAGATCCGCTTGTAGAGATCGGAGTATTGTGCCGAAGTGAAGGTATATGGTTGCATGTGGATGCCGCTTATGGTGGAGCAGTTGCTCTCAGTCCTACGCATCGACAGATATTGAAGGGCATTGAAGGGGCGGATTCTATAACATTTGACATCCATAAGTGGTTGTCTGTACCGATGGCGGCAAGTGTATTTATAACGCGTCATCATGAGATACTGGGAGATACATTTGGCATGACCGCAGGATATATGCCGCGTGATAGTCAAGGTATGGCGGTCACAGACCCTTATATGCATTCGATCCAATGGTCGCGGAGATTTATAGGCCTAAAACTCTATATGTCACTATTGTTTTATGGTTGGAAGGGATATGAAGAGTTGGTGGATCGGCAGATGGAATTGGGTCAATCATTTGCATCACGCATCCAATCTGATGGTTGGACTAGGGTGAACGATTCGCCACTACCGGTGATCTGCTTTACAGACTTTCGTCAAAAAGGAGACGCCCAGTTTTGCCAAAAAATCGTCACCTATGTTCTAAATACTGGTCAAGCATGGTTATCGGTATATCCGCTGGATGGTCAAGATGTATTGCGCGTATGTATTAACAACTATGATACTACAATGGAGGATGTAGATGCGCTGATCGAACTATTGGCAACGGCGAGGTCGGAAGTTATACAATTGACTTGAGATGTCTGACTTTATAATTTCAATTGTGATGCCCGTCAAGAATGCCGGCGAGTATCTAATACCTTGTATCGAAAGTATTTTAAACCAAGATATAGCACAATGGGAATTGATAGCCATCGACGATCATTCGAGTGATGATTCGCTGACGATATTGAATCAATATGCAGGTATCGATCACCGTATTAGCGTTAACTCCTTGGGTCAAGAGCACGGTATTATCGCTGCTCTAAGGATGGCATATCAATGCAGTAAGGGGTATATGATCACGCGCATGGATGCTGATGATATGATGTCCAAGAGTAAGTTAAGGTTGATGTCTGCAGCATTGCGTGACAAGGGATACGGGCATGTTGCGATAGGAGCGGTAGCATATTTTGGAGTGGATGGAATCGGCGACGGATATCGTCGTTATAGCGAGTGGTTGAATAATCTGACACGTAGCGCCAGCAATTTTGATGAGGTGTACAAGGAGTGCGTGATTCCTTCACCCTGTTGGATGATGTATCGTGATGATGTAGATGCTATTGGAGGATTTGATCACGATACATATCCCGAAGATTATGACCTGTGCTTTAGAATGCGCGGGCATGGTATCAAGATAGCGGCTGTTCAGGAGGTCGTACATCATTGGCGTGATCATAGTATGCGTACTTCGCGTATAGATGAACATTATAAGGACAATCGGTTTTTAGAATTAAAATGCCAGTATTTCAAACAACAGGATTGGAATGTCAAGCGTCCGTTGGCATTGTGGGGCGCCGGTAAAAAAGGTAAGAGAATCGCCCAAATGTTCAACTTGCATAATATGTCTTATACATGGCACACCGATAATGAGCGCAAGATCGGCAAGGAGATCTATGGTCATATACTACAATCTGATACCAGTATCCTTGCCATTGCTGACGTGCAAGTAATAGTAGCAGTCTCCAATCCAAAAGAACAACAAAAGATCATTGCAATGCTTGAATTCCAAGGCAAGAGGATAGGAAGGGATTATTATGTTTTTTGCTGATTAGTATCAGAATAAAAATAAAGTATTATTGTCATAATTGTTGATGGCCATCGCCCCTCCGGCATCCGCGCGATTCAATAATTCCGCCAAAACAGGGTGTGGTATTATTGCTGACCTTGGGTTAAAACCCAAGGCAAAAGGTATGAAGTTCCTGCGGAACTATAGCAATAGGATGAAGGTGTCGGGCGATGAGAAATTGCCTCTCCGGCTACGGAGTTTTGTCATAATTATTGATGGTTATTGATATTTCGCTCTTTCAGTGCTTGTGGTAGGTTGTGGGCAAAATTCATTTAAAAACCGAAATAAAAAGAAGCGTTAGCAAGGCAAAAAACGTGGGTTGCGGGTGACGGCGTGGTGTCGCCCGTGGCTTTAAGTATGACGCTCTCGCAGCGCCTTCTAACTTGTATCTTTAACAAAATATACCTAAAAAAGATAGATTCACACACCTTTCAAAAAGCGATACTTTGGAAGTGTTTCCGATATTCGGAGGGTGTTTTTTTCATATACTCCTTGAAGTGGAAATTAAAATTAGCGAGGTTGTTATAGCCACTTTCATAGCATATTTGCGAAATATTTTTCTCTGTTTCGATAAGCATCTGAGCGGCCAATCGCATTCTTACACTCTTGACATACTGCATAAAAGTACGCTTGGTCTTCTTTTTAAAATATCGACAGAATGACCCTGGAGCCATATGCAGCAATGCCGCCGCTTCTTCTTGGCGGATTCCCGTCTCAATATTATGGAAGACATATTCATATACTACATTGAGCCTACTTAGATCATTTTTGTAGGATTGTGAATATCCAAATTGGGCAATATATTCACGTTCTTCCATTTTGAGTAACAAGCGAAATATATTCAACAACTCAATGTAGCTTTCTAATCCCTCAAGGTCAACCAATCTTAGCAACCGATCCTCTATCTCATCAATTAGAACACCTTCAAAAAATATTCCTTTTTCGGCATCCTTTAACAACTCTTGAACTACGCTCAACTCTGGAATATTAAAAAAATCAGAACTAATAATATTCTCATAAAAATGAATGACAATGCACTCTCCGGATTGATCTTTTTGCATCTCCCAAGAGTGGGGAAGATCCTTGCCCAACAATACTAAATCACCTTCCTCAAAATTGGCAATCTGATTGCCCACAATTCGGCGACCACGACCGGATACAACAAAATTTAACTCATAATTTTTATGTGAATGTATCCTCGGAGGAACATTGAGATCCGAAACAATCTTTCGAGCTATAAACGAGTGTTTACTCGGTACATTAATTTTGTCAAATACTATTTCCATAGTTAAGTTAGACCATCCATCCTACCAAATATAATGGAATTTTAATGGGAACATAGAGACTATCCGTAAGAATTCATCCAGAGATGTTAAAAAACAATGTGTATAGATCAATTATCTTATGCTCGTTCACTCGAGTTCAGGCTATATTTGTCATATTCAAAAAAAAAATACCTATCTATGTCTTTTCCATCCAACTATAAGTTCTGTGCTTATGTACTGTTGGTACTGCTGCCCCTGAGCATATCTGCTCAAAAAAGTACCACTTGGGCAGAAAAACTCGGATATCCAGCTGACAAAAAAGTGATCATCCTTCACGCCGATGATATCGGTATGTGTGATGAGGCCAATATCGCAGCTGTTGACTACCTGCTCAAAGGGCATGTACAATCGGCTGCTATTATGATGCCATGTCCGGCTGCAGAAAGTATCACAAGCTGGGCTGTACAGAATCCCACTCTAGATATCGGATTGCACTTGACCCTCACCAGCGAATGGAAAACCTACCGATGGGGATCTGTGACCGATTCCGGGGAAGTGCCCGGACTCCTAGACAATGAGGGAAAGCTGTGGCATAAAGTTGTCGATGTCGTCATGAATGCCACGGCTGAAGAAATCGAAAAAGAGATTCGATCACAAGTGGAGAAGGCTATACACCTCGGTCTCCGTCCCAGCCATCTGGATACGCACATGGGAACACTCTATGGGCATCACGCCTTTACCGCTGCTTATACTCGAGTGGCACAGGAATACGGTATTCCTGCCATGGTCGTTGATTTTTCAAATGAGGCTGTCATAGAAGGTTTTAGAAAAGCGGGCTACCCGATCACTGACGAGATGATTGACATCGTCAATGCATACAGTCTGCCCAAATTGGATTACTTCACCTCTGTACCTCGCGGCAGGACATATGATGAGGTTAGATTAAATTTTATGGATCTCATCCGGTCTTTAGATCCAGGACTCACGGAAATAATCTTTCACCCCTCTGTCTATTCCACTCGTCTTAAGACCATCACCAATTCTTGGAGACAAAGAAACTGGGAAGCGCGGCTATTCTCGGATCCCGTGATTCATCAGTTTTTCAAACAAGAAGGATTGATATTTACAGATTGGAAGGAGATCATGACAAGATTCGAGAATCATTAACCCAAAATATCACGGGCATTGCGCTGTATCATATGAAGAAGTTTCTAAAAATATTGCTGATCGCACTTGGAGCTCTTCTTATTGTCATAGCAGGAATCATGATTTGGGGCATAGACACCATCCAAACCGAGCCTTATTTCTCAACAACATACTATAAGGTTACTAAAGAACGCTTGGACAGCACATTGAACCATCTGCGCATGGAACACGGTGGACTCAACGCCGGATTTGGACGCGTTCACATCACACCTAGCATAAATCCATCAACCCAAGACCCCGACAATGGCATATTTGCTGAGATTCCTCTGGCGGGATACGGAGACCGGAAATTGCCAGTACAGGGCATCCACGATTCCATTTTTGTCAAGGCCGTCGCCCTCCAAGTTGAACAAGATCCTATTGTATTTGTCGGTACTGATTTGCTTCTTGTACCAATGGCAGTGGCAGACAGTGTATATGCTATTTTGTATCGCACCAATGGTATGACGCGCGATCAGATTTTTTTTGGAGCGACACATACGCACTCCAGTATCGGAGCATCGACGGCAGGATATGCCGGCGAAAAATTTGGCGGAAGCTTTCAACCCAAAGTCGTAAAATGGCTGAGCATCCAGATCGTCAAGACGATTAATCAAGCGATAACCGATCTACGACCTGCAAGCATAGGTTACGGGCATTTTGAAGCCACAGAATTTGTTAAAAATCGGATGATCGGTGCGACAGGGCGCCTCAATGATATCTTTACATTTGTATCTATACGACAAGATCAAGGGCGCAGTGCCGTACTCGGTAGTTTCTCCGCACATGCGACTACGCTCGGTGCTTCCAACCTCCTCTTCAGTGGAGACTATCCTGGTTACTGGGAGCGCAAATTAGAATCCGGTACGGTCGATATGGCGGTCTTCTATGCAGGTACTGTGGGGAGCCATAGCAATCGCAGTATGGGAAGTGGATTTGAGAAGTCCCAATATATTGGTGAGGCGCTTGCTGATAGTGTCGCCTTATATTTGAACAAAGTCAAACTAAGAGATATCATCTCCTTGACTCATTTTACAACAGTGATTGATGTACCGACGATGCAAGTAAGGGTAAGCGACAATCTTCATTTAGATGAATATATTGGGCATAAACTGCTGCCGGGCATTAACTACCCAAGTATCCAAGGGATGAAAATAGATAGTTTCATATGGATGACCCTCCCTTGCGAACTCAGTGGAGAATACGCTATAGATCTGATCAACGCACTACAATTAGAAGGATATCAATCCACGTTTACCGTTTTCAATGGTTCGTATCTCGGTTATGTAGTACCTGCCAAATACTACCATTTTGAAAACTATGAATCATATCTCATGGGTTGGTATGGGCCATCTATGGGAGACTACATCATGGAACTCTTATATACATCTTGCAATGCACTTACTCACGAACGTTTATAATACCAAACGGATGATCAATACGATGATACACCATCTTCGATCTGCGATATTGATCGTTGTATTTATTCCATCAATTACGGCACAGGCTCCTCCCCCCGACCCTCCCAAAGGATACCTGAATCACACTCTGTTAAAAATAGCCTATGCGCTAAAAACACTCAAACTGGTTGACACAAAACCTGCTATTCCTGATCACATGATCGCACACCAAGGCATCGTTTACAAACAGACGGACGCGCGCGACCTGAAGATCGATATCTATCACAAAAAATCGCTAAAAGAAGAGGCGCCACTGCTTCTCTTCATCCACGGAGGGTCGTGGAAATCAGGAGACCGCGATGATTATCGGCGCTATCTCATCGACTATGCCGAAAAAGGATATATCACGGCCAGTGTTGCATATCGGTTTTCGCAAGAAGCGATTTTTCCCGCCCAACTCAATGACATCGTCTGTGCCATCCAATGGCTCAAAACCCATTGTCATGACTACCGGATCAACCCTGAAAAAATAGCCCTTATCGGAGGTTCTGCCGGAGGGCATCTCGCCATGATGGCCGCTTACATGGGCGGTGAGTCAAGGTATCCAGGAAGTTGTGATTATCCGGTTGACGCAAGCGTACAGGCCATCGTCAATCTGTATGGACCAGCCGATCTTACGACTGAAATCGCCATTCACACACCCAGTGTTATCCGGTTGACAGGTCGGCCATATAGTGATTCTACCAAAATGTTGTTTGAGGATATTTCACCTATCCGGTATATCTCGGCTGACGATCCACCGACATTGATCTTCCACGGCACTATTGACAAGATCGTCAAAGTCAGCCAATCGGATAGCCTCGTCCAAGTGCTCAACCGAGTTGGAGTCCCACATGAATATCACAGGCTTAAGGGATGGCCGCACACGATGGATTTGAGCTTAAAAGTCAACCAATATTGTCAATACTATATGGATCGATTTTTTACCACTTATTTAAATTAACTATGCCTCACAACATTCCAACAAGATACTTACGACACCTCTGCATCTTCTGCTATATCATGGTATTATCGCTTGCCACCTACGCGCAGGATCGCTCTTCCTCCGTCAATACAGCTCCGCTCCAAGTCATCCAGGATCTCCCCTTTGTGCAGGATTATAGTATTAAGTACCAATATCGCGACAGTGTCGCAACCATCAGAAAAGTAGTTTCAGACCGCAATGGCAACATCCAGATACTGTCCTCTCAAGGATTGCTCATGCCCGCAAACGGGTTTTTCTTGTCCGATGGTATTCTTACAGAAGATCGATACTATAGAACGATGTCTTTAAAATCTGTTAGCGCTATCGGGCTCAAGGAAAATCAATTTATCTACGCCGATGATCGCGCAATACTGAGCAATGCCTGGGCAGGAAGATTGTACATACCTCATACCGTGGAGCATCCCGTGTATCTGATCAACGGAAAAAACAACGTGTTCTTGATCGGCGACAATGGGCAGATACAACTTATAAAGGACGATCAGGTGGTCTGGGAAAAATCAATACCCGCAATCATTGACATCACCCACGATGAGAACACTGACCGGTACTGGATTCTCACAGCCGAAGCATTGTACTATATCGACACAGATAGAATGAAAATGATTCATGCGATCAACGGTCATAACTTTACCTGCTTGGAAATCATCCCACAAGATGATCATATTCTCATCGGTACACCGGACGGCCTCCTGACCATCAGCCAAAAAAATCTGAATCGATCCCCGGAAGTCAACAGAAAGCTGCCTGCCACCGAAATTACAGTGATCACCGCAATCAACGATCGGATATGGATAGGTACAAATCGCGGTGCATTTGTCAAAAATAAAAAAGGAAAATACGACTATTATGCCGGTCGAAGGTGGCTGTTGGATGATGAAATCGTGGATATCGCTCAGGGGCCAAATCACTCCGTTTTGCTGTTGTCAAAGACGGGATTGAACCACATCATATTTGATTCGATGACGCTGGCAAACAAGGCCGAGTTGTACGACCGACAAGTCCGCAACAGACATATAAGATATGGATTCAACGCCACGCTGTCGGGACTCCGGGATGGCGATATCAGCACAGGATTTCTCAGTGATTCTGACAATGACGGTCTATGGACATCGATGTATCTCGCGGCAGAAGTGTTTAGGTATAAGGTCACCCAATCTCGAGAAGCTCTTGATAACATCCATGCATCATTGGATGCCATGGAACGACTCTACGATATTAATCCGGTGCAGGGATTTCCCTCAAGATCATTTGAACGCAGCGGAATCAAGAAACACCTTGCAGATCCCGATCGATGGCACACGGCACAAAATCCGGAATGGGAATGGAAGGGAACAACAAGTAGCGATGAAGCGATCGGCCATGTATTTGTCTTTAGCGTAATCGCAGAATTGATCGATGATCCCAATCTTAAAAATCGTGCCATCCAATTGCTCGATATGCTTATGCAACATATAGTGGACAACGATATGCGCTTGATAGACTACGATGGCCAACCTACAACTTGGGGACGCTGGTATCCCGAGTATGTCAATGCCAGACCCAAGATGGTAGGAGATCGCAAACTCAACTCCTCCAATATCATCGCTATGCTCCAAAGCGCATATCACTTTACGCGCAAGGAGGTCTATAAACAAAAAGCCTTGGAACTCATGGACGAACACGGCTATCTCGACAATCTGATGCGGCCGATCAGTACCATTGCAAGTGCACCTGACGATGCCGATGACTGGAGCAAAATGCTCTCAGAAGAATGGAATCATTCCGACGACGAAATGTATTATCTAGGCTACTGGTGCCTTTATCGTTATGCTTTTACCCCGCAACTGAAAGCTACATACAAAGAAGCCATCATCGATCATTGGCAGGCAGAGCGTCCAGAGGAAGAAGGTCTGTGGAATATCATGACGACGATCACCGGCAAATACGATTATGACATCTCCAACGCCATTGAGTACCTACGTCAATATCCATTGGATCTCGTCCATTGGACAGTCTCCAATAGCCATAGAAGAGATCTTGATTTTGTCGATGACAATTTTCGCAATCAGACAATCGAAGAAGTATTGCCGCCGGATGAATTGCCCATAAGCCGCCACAACGCCAATCGATTTAGACTTGACGGAGGAGATGGAGGACGGTCGGAATTCAGTGCAGGTGACATCTGGCTACTCCCCTACTGGATGGGACGCTATCTCGGGGTGATCTCCCCTCCTTCTAAAAAATTCTATCTAAAATACTCTATAAATAACTATTGACATTATCCCTTTTAGCTCAGCATATTTAATTCATTATAATTTCACATCAATCAAACTAAAATATCCAGACGTATGAAGAAATGGATTATTAGCATACTCGCTCTCCTACTTATTCTAATTGTCTCAATCGGAGCTTGGTCTATGTACAACCTTCGGGATCGACATCCAGATTACAATATCAACATAGCAATACCTAGCAATGACACACCGGTAACCTATCAGATGGGATTTGGCAAACAAAAAATTACCCCTACGATCATTGACACTTGGAATGATGTCAATCAAGATGCACGATATAATGAAGAAGATGGAGATACCTACAATGATAATAACAAAAATGGAAAATTTGATGCCGTGTGGATCGCCGGATTCAGCAATGCCAAACCGGCCAACGGCGTTCATGACAATGTATGGGCCCGGGTAGCAGTCATAGATGATGGCAAGACGCGCATCGCAATGGTTGCCTTGGACGCAGTAGGGTTTATGCACAGCGATGTGATCGATATCAGACAACGGATACCCGCAGAGTTGGAGATAGATTATACCCTAATCGCATCGACACATACACATGAGAGTTGTGATCTGGTGGGTATATGGGGTCCTGACGAGTTGCACAGCGGAGTAGATCCCAAGCATATGGAATATGTAAAAAACCAAACTGTCAAGGCCATTGCCGATGCTATAGCAGCCATCAGACCTGCTCATCTTATCATAGCAGAAGACCTCTCCGGCAAGGACTCCCTGCTTATAAAAGATACGCGCAAACCCATAGTAAAGGCAACCGGAATCCATGTGCTCTATGCGATAGATGCCATCAATGGCAAGCCCCTTGGTTCTATCGTGAATTGGGCCAATCATCCTGAGACATTATGGAGTCAAAACCTACTGATCAGTTCTGATTTTCCGCATTATATTCGTGAGAGTCTCGAGAATGGCATTACTGACCAAGAGCAGCTTGTTCATCCCGGTATAGGTGGAATATCCGTATTTTTTAACGGTGCTGTAGGCGGATTGATGACGCCGCATCCGTCATTGCCTTTTAACGATCCCATTAGAGATACAATATTCAAGGAGCCGTCTTTTGAAAAAACCCGGACTCTGGGCGAACAGATAGCACTGTTGACAATCAATGCACTGTCGGGAGCAGATACACTTATGAAGACTACTCCCCTCGCTCTTCAAGCAGCAACTATAATGTTGCCATTGGACAATAATACATTTAGACTGGCCAGTGCCATCGGACTTTTACAACGCGGAGTGCCCAAATTCTGGTCAACGCGTAGTGAGGTAGCTGTATTTAATATAGGCCCTGCAAGTTTTCTAAGTATTCCCGGAGAGATATATCCTGAGATACTGTATGGCGGTATTGAGAGCCCTCCCGGTCAGGATTATATTATCGATCCGGTCGAAATACCCCCTTTGCAGGAAATGATGAAAGGTCCGTATAAATTCTATATTGGTCTATCCAATGATGAAGTAGGATACATCATCCCCAAAAGCCAATGGGATAATAAAAAACCATGGCTATATCTCGACGAAAATGATACCTATGGCGAGGAAAATTCTATCGGTCCGGAAACAGCTCCGTTGATATACCAAAAGCTCTCTACACTACTGGAACAATTAGACTAAACATTGACATTCATTTGTGACAACATAAAATGATTTTTGTAAAATGAAAATTATTGCATTCTACTTTTTGTTCTTCTTGCTGAATACTACTATTGGGGCGCAAGATATATCGCTTGGAAGCCCATTGTTTGAACCACAAGAGGAGCATACACATGGATCCACTATTGTAGAACTTCCCAATGGAGACTTGCTAGCTGCATGGTTTCAAGGACATGGCGAACGATGGGCAGATGATGTCCGCATAATGGGTGCACGTAAAAGAAAAGGAAACACAGATTGGTCTCGACCATTTGTTATGGCAGATGTACCCGGATTTCCCGATGTCAATCCAGTGTTGTTTCTCGATACACGACAACAGCTATGGCTCGTATGGTACACCGTCATCGCCAATCAATGGGAGACTTCACTTATCAAGTATCGTACGAGCACTGACTACATGCAAGAAGATGGTGCACCGCATTGGGACTGGCAAAATGTCTTGCACGTCAAACCCGGCGGCCCTACCGAACGCGGCATTCAACCTGATGATTCATTTATAACATCCGTCAAGCAACAGCAAGACACGATGTCTCGACGCCTGATGCGACTGGGCTTGAATATCCAACAATTGGAAGAATGGATACATTTTAAAAACGATATATTGGACAAAGCAAGTGGTGCAAACATGATGCGGCGAGGCAAATTGGAAAATCCAGATGGAAGTACAACTGCGGCAACCCTAGGATATCCTTACTTCAGACGTATGGGATGGCAAACTAAAAACAAGGCAATCTCCATAGGCAATCGGATCATACTCCCGCTATACTCCGATGGTCTCGAAATGTCCCTCTTTGCAATCACTGATGACTATGGTGCTCATTGGCAATTTAGTACACCCCTCGTCGGGATTGCCAATATCCAAGCCACGATTCTACAAAAACAAAATGGCAATCTTGTCACCTATATGCGTGACAACGGCCCTCCGCCTCAGCGTCATCCTATGAGCACTTCTACCGATAATGGCCTCTCATGGAGTCCCGTAGTAGATAGTCAACTCCCCAATCCCGGATCCGGATCAGATGCCGTCACTCTTGCCAATGGCCACTGGGTCATCGCCTATAATGACACAGATGATGGACGACACTCCCTAGCTGTTTCTCTATCTACTGACGAGGGAAAGACCTGGCCTTACAAACGACATATAGAGTACAATCACGAACGAAAATCATCAGCTGCCTATCCTTCTGTCATACAAGGAAAGGATGGCGACATTCATATTGTATTTAGCTTTCGTTCTGCGGAGTCCTCCTTAGAAACCATTAAGTATATTTCGATTGACGAACAATGGATTCGCAGAGGGGACATCAAATAAATTATGAAAAAAGCATTGCTTTATACTTTTGCAATTATAATAATAGCACTGTATGCATTAGTGATATATCCCTTGTGGGGATTTCCATTTAATAGATCTATACACAACCAGTTGCCCCTCACTCCCGCATGGGTATTGGAATGTTGGCTATGGGAAGATGATTATAATACTGCAGACTATGTTGATGAACTTCTTGAAGGATATAAGGCTAATGACATACCCGTCAGAACTATTCTTATCGACAGTCCTTGGTCACTACGGTACAACGATTTTGAAGTGGACACGTTACGATATCCAAAACCGAAAAAATGGTTTTCAAATTTACAATCTGACGGCTTCCGCGTAGTCCTATGGATGACCTCATTGATCAATAGCGTCAATAAGGATACACGTATAAAAGATAGCCACCAGTGGTCAGAAAAAAAGAAAGATCAAGGATATCTCGCAGGATACAACGATCAACATCAGTGGTGGAAAGGAAAAGGAGGATTCTTGGATTATACCAATGAAGAAGCCTTGCAATGGTGGCGCGAACAACAGCAGCCCTTGTTTGACTATGGCATCGATGGATGGAAGCTGGATGGAGCTGCCACATTGTTTTATACTGAAGTACTTGGACTCCCCTTCTTTTATAAAAACACTTCCAAGGGTATCATGACGACACGCGATTATATGACTGCCTATTATCGACAAGAATACTTTCATGGCCTTACTCAGAATCCAGAATTTGTAACACTATCCAGATCTATAGATCGCCGATGGGCGCACCCCGAGGGATTTGCTCCCTTTGATGCCAGTCCCGTCAACTGGGTCGGAGACCAAAAACATACTTGGAAATCCTCAAAAAGTAAATCCAACTCCCAAGACTCAGACGATCTTATCATGGAAGACGTCCGAGGTATCACGATGGCATTGGATCACATATTGGAAAGCGCTAGACTGGGTTATAATATCATCGGATCAGATATCGCAGGCTTCTCAGGTAGAGATATACCACCTCGACTGTATATCAGATGGGCGCAATTATCGACTTTCTGTGGCTTGTTTCTGAATGGCGGCCATGGCAATCGCAAATTGTGGGAACGCAGCCAAGAAGAACTTGAGATCATCCGCAAATTTTCATGGCTTCATACAGAGTTGATCCCTTATATGTACCACTACATTGTCACTGCCCACAATGGAGGTGCAAGGTTACAGACGCCGATCGCTCAAGGCAAATACCACTATATGTTTGGCGAATCACTATTGATCGCTCCCATCTATGAAGATCAACAGAATCATACTATATCCTTGCCCCTAGGCGATTGGCGCTATTTATTTGATGATACAAATCTCTTAACTGGTGGTCAGCGATTGCATATGAACATCCCGATGGATCAATACCCTGTGTTTATAAAAGAAGGTGCCATCATCCCCATGCACATTCAACGGTCATATTCCGGCATTGGGACAAAGGCAGACAGTGCTTATACAACTGTGCTGATATATCCTAAGAACACTAACTCGTTTACAATCTATAATCCCAAAGATCACCAAGAGACAAGCATATCTTACACACAGACTAAGAGAGACTTTTCGGTTTCCATCACTGGTGCTCACCTACCTTATATCTTGAAGATACATTCTAATATACCTCCCTCATCGATTGTATTGGATGGAATCTCTCTAATAGAAAATGATCAATGGTCATATGATCAAGGTCTTCAAAAAATTATAATTAAGGGGGCAAATTATCGGCAAGGATCCTATGTATTGAAATACTAGTGGTAAACCATAGGCATAATTTTCAGATATTGAGTTACGTTTGCAATGCCTAAATTATGCCAATATTATAAATGTAAAATGCTATTAAACCAAAAGAAGAGGCCAATGTCAATTGGTCTCATTTTACTTATCATCTCCATCTTTAGTTCGTGCGATCGACATAAGTCAGATGTTGTTGCAGAAGATCATGATATAGTGATAGTAATAACTGATACCATTGACGTGATAGGAGCATTAAGATTTATGGGGTATGATAGAACTTCTAATCAGTCGTTTTGGTATGATGTCTCTGCCAATAATATGATGTATTATGATCATAACAGCAGATTGACACAGAAACTGGAGATAGATAAGAATTCTTTCCTGTACAACGAGTCAATTGTAACCTTCAGTAGAAAGAATGAACTATTATTTGTTGCAACTCCTTCTAGATATGGCTTTTATGATATAGTCAATAATAGGGTGATGTCCTATACGCGAGCTCTTATGTTCACAAGACTTTTGGCCTAAGATTGAGACCAAGTTTATGAATGACAGTACGGTTGTAAGCACCATTGTTCCCTTCCATGAAGCTAAGAGTCAATGAAGCCTTCCTGTTTTCGCAATCTACGGGACAGATGGGCACATCAAGTACTTAGCATTGGATTATTCCGTAACTGCTCCAAACAACGACGCTCGATTCTATCGCAATGTTCACCTAGACCCTTCTTCTTTTGAGGTTATGATTTATTACACTCCGTTTAGTGAGTTTTACTTAACAAATCTAAATCAGGATCTAAAAGGTGGTACTATTGTTCAACTTGCCATACCCGACATCGAAATTGCAGAACATGATATTTCTGTGAATCAAATGTCGCAATATCCATCTCTATATAGAATCCTTTTTAATGGAAGCGAAATATTGACTCATACGGGTCATCTAGCTCAGGTCAAAGGCGAAAGAAAAATACAACAATTTTCGTTGCTCGACTTAAAGAATGGAGTGATAGAAATCTATCCAATCAGTTTTGGGGCAAAACTATGTACAAAACTAAGGAACGGAAACTACTTGGTAATTCCTGATGACCATGAAGTTGACAATGGCATGTTGATTCAAGAAATAAGCTTGCAATAAAACATCTAACAATGACCAAAACTTCGCGGGACAGATTGCTGATTCTACAATATCACTGATTACATACAACCTCTTATCTCATTACAAGGCAATCCACCAATATGAATCAATCGGTCATTTATTTCAGGAAGTTTCCAATGATTGGATAAAGCCCAATATAATGGTAAGATTTTGGCTTGAGTTTAATGCAGCCATTCAGCAAATAGTAAAATTAATGGAGAAAGACATTGATTGGCTCTTACAAAAGATTCTTTCAGAAAGTAACTTTCTGAAAAATATAAACCTTTTATTTCTAAGAATTAGCCCCAAAACTTGAGTTATTAATATGATTTGAGTCTGCTAATATTTTTTTGTAACCCGCCAAGTTTATCAATTAACAACAGTCCACTTTGCTTGATCATATATTCCTTAAAAATTTCATCCTTATTGCGAGGAATATGGCATTGAGCACAATTACTATAAAATAACTTTTTCCCATTATCCCAAACTTCACCATACTCAAACCTCGTTTTATCTTTATCGCTTTTAATATTTTTACAAGCTAATGCCAAAAGAACGAATACCCCAAGGCAAATTAGCTCCAGCTTTATTTGCTTTATCTTTATCATACTTTCCAGTACTATCTTTTAAGAAATTAACGGCATTAGACTTGGTATTTGAATAAGAGTGCTGAAAACTTGCTCCACCACCGAAAGGATAATAGTCGTGTTGGGACGGTAAGAGTTCTGAAGGTAGTAATCGAGTCGTTTAGACTTTGTAGCTGTGGTTGTTTCAGATGCATGCGATAATGATGAGTCGCAAGTTTTCTTATACTTAGATACTTAGGCAACACTAAACTGCAAAAGGCATTGCTATCAACCCAAAAATCATTCAGGGAAAATAGTCAGATTCCGGAAGGGGCTCAATCTTGCTATTATCAAAAGTGGCGATTCTCCCATGCAATCGTCTTTTAAGGTACGTATTATTTTGACATAAATCCATAACAACTTAACCCAATACCACTTCGTAAAACCTGTCTAATTATTACACTACAAAAGCAGCTTGCATCGCTTAATTTGCTTTATCTTACGACGCCAATCATTCTTTCATTAAAGTATCGTCATCAGATGAAAACCCTATTTGCCTTTTTAACATTTCTTCTACTGCTATGCTCCTGTTCAACAACCAAAGTAGAAGATAGCACTCCATCTACAGCAACAAACGCCGCCAATGCGCTCGAGCATTATCTTGCCAATGGTGATGACGCTTATCAGTGGTCAATCAAAGAGACCTATGCACTCGGAGCGGTAAGCGCAAATGTTGTAAGGATGGTCTCTCAACATTGGCATGGCCATACTTGGGTGCATCAATTGACAATCCTCGTTCCGCCGGAAGTAGATTACGATGGAGCACTGCTATTTATCACCGGCAAGGGCATTAAGAATGGCGAACCTCAATGGCGCTCACATGATGATGATCTCACCAAGGCGCTGAGTCAAATGGCCATCAAAAACAAGGCGGTGATCACCATATTATGGCAGACACCCAATCAACCACTTTATGACGATTTAACCGAAGATGCACTGATTTCATATACCTTACACCAGTTCAAAAACGACGGAGACTACACTTGGCCGCTACTCTTTCCCATGGTCAAAAGTGCGGTTCGGGCGATGGATGCAACCCAAGAATTTGGACAACAAAGGTTACAAAAAGATATAACGAGATTTGTAGTTACCGGTGCCTCTAAGCGTGGATGGACAACATGGCTCACCGGATCTCAAGATGATCGCGTAGCCGCCATCGCTCCCATGGTCATCGACGTACTCAATATGCCTGTGAATCTCAATTATCAGAAAGAAGCTTGGGGAGATTGGAGTGTGGAGATTCAAGATTATGTCGATCTCGGGATCGTTCAAGATATGGAGAGCGGAAAGGGCCAAGACATCACCCGCATGATTGACCCTTACGGATATCGCGCTACCCTTACGATGCCCAAATTGTTGCTGATAGGCACCAATGATCCCTATTGGCCTGTTGATGCCGTAAAGCATTATTTTAACAATATTCCAGGAGAAAACTACATCCATTATGTCCCCAATGCGGGTCACGGCCTCAATGGAGGAGAACAGGCATTGAGGGCTATAAGTGCATTCTGGGGACGTACACTGAGGTTCGAAAAATATCCTACGGTAAAGTGGAATCTACATCAAGACAAGATGGGTATAGCACTCAAAGTAGTCTCTACACCCGATCAGCTACAAGGCTATACATTGTGGATGGCGGCATCTGAAGATCGCGACTTCAGGGATAACACCTTCACGCCCACACATATCGACAAGTCTTTTTCAGGATACATAGAAGAAAAAATTGAATTCCCAATGTCCGGTTATAAAGCATTCTATATAGATTCAGAATATACAGATCCCAATGGAGGGAAATATACCAAAAGCACACGCATGTTTGTCGCCGACAATGATGAAGTATTTGTAGAATGAATATATTGTTTCTTTCCATTCAAATTATAGTTACTACCGTCAATTAGCAGCAGCAATGAGAACAATATTTGAAAAGTTCTTAAAAGTACTCATTGTACTAGGGTTTCTATTTTTGACCATTACCGTTATTCTATTTTTAAAATACAGATCCATTGTCAATGTTCCGCAAAATCAATTAGAAACTAAATTTACCCCGGGAGAATTCGGGCAATATGTCAATACATTTATAGGTACCGGAGGTATATACTATGTATGTGGCAACAATTTTTCCGGTGCAACCATTCCATTTGGCATGGTGCGGTTAAGTCCTGATACCAAATCCTTTGTTGGAAATAAAACCGCCTTGAACACCTCCGGATACTACTATCCAGATAATAGTATCATAGGATTTAGTCATACCCGACTCAGTGGAACAGGCGCAACGGACGGAGGGCACTTTAGAGTATTGCCCATGGTCGGCGGGGAGATTGCCTCTGGAAAAAGACCCTCTATGGAAGCAACATTCTCTCATCGTGACGAGCGAGCATTTCCGGGCTTCTATGCCGTAAAATTTAAAGATAGTGAAATTCAAGCTGAACTCACATCAACACAGAGAACAGGTATCCATCGATATACTTTTCCCGACAACTTAGAACGACATATCGTCATTGATATCAGTAGCACATTGGGCGATGCAAGACATCAGGATGGATTGGTATGCATTGACAGAGATAAGGGTATTATAGAAGGACACATTCGGACTTTTGGTACGTTTGCCCGGAGATACGGAGGTGCCAAAGTTTACTTCTCAGCAAATTTTAATCAAATTATTAAAAATGCAACCATATGGAAAGATAATATACCGAGCATAGATATAGATACTGCAAGAGGTTCTTCCCTTATGGTAGATATAGATTTTGGAAAGGTAGATACTGCCACATCCATAACCCTCAAAATGGGTATATCATATATCAGTATCGAAAACGCCCGCCAGAATCTCAAAATAGAATCACTCAACATCCCCTTTGATTCGATTGTCAAT
>JAJRXG010000186.1 GCA_024276375.1 Bacteroidota bacterium
CCTTCTTCCAAAACCCGATCCAATTGGCGCAATATGCCCAATAACTCTTTTTGTGGTGAGCTAGGTCGGTGTGCATCGTCATCTCCCGAACAGGTCAATACAATGCTTTTAAAAGTGGGAAAAGTATCCTTGCAAAATTCATAGTGAAGCCAATAATCTACGTCATCTAATGGGATGATTGATCCACCTTTGACTTGAGAGCTGTCATTGCCTTGCAATCCCAAATGAGTATGCATTGTTGTTAAAAAAGACTTGGCTACCTTGCCATTGCTACTACGTACCAACATTTCAATCCACTCTATGTGAATATCCCGCATCAATACATTTTGATCTTCGACAGACAACAATCGTTGTACATTCAACAGAAGTGTCTCGGCTCCATTGTTCAATTGCTGCAATGCGAGTTTATTGGCAGCCTTTAAGTCCTCTACCGGAACATATGCACCGATCTTCCAATCATTAGAAGATGCTCGCTTGGCACTGGTATATTCTATCTTCTGACAATCTTCAATGTGATAAAACGGACTTGCCATGACATCCCCGATCGGCCATCCCAAGTCATCTGGCGATTTGCCCTTTAGTTCGGATCGAATCTGATCGAACCATTCCTTTTTACTTGGACGTCTGAACTCCGTAAGTAAACTCTTCCGACTCATTATTCCATTTCTACCAATAATTCTTTTTTGCCAACACTGTCTCCAACCGATACATGGATTCCGGAGATTCGACCCCGATGTTGTGCTTTTAATACATTCTCCATCTTCATAGCTTCTAAAATCAAAATTGGTTGTCCCGCTTCGACCTCATCATCCACCCCAACGAGTATCTTCAAAATCAATCCAGGCATGGGTGCCACCAAGGATCCTACTGCTCCTTCATCTTTGGAAGCATATCCCATCTTCTCTATCACCTGATCAATAGGATCCAAGATCTCTATCGTATAATCACTACCATTTACACGGAGATTAAGACATTTGGTCGCAGCATTAAAATCTAGAATCCGGACATGAAAAGATTGGTTGCCTTTCAATAGATGCAACCCCTCTCCTTGGACATCAATAATATCGAGCCCTAGGACTTCATCCTTTGGTATTTCAATAATTCTTTCGCCGACTCTAGCCTTTAAAAGCATAAAAACGTATTAATAATTTATCAAATCACTGATTTGTCCTCTGACAAGAGTTATCCTTGTCATCGCCATGTACCAGGTTGCATCCACTCAAGCACTCAAGGCCACGGCTCTAAGATAAACTTTTCAGTGCTGATAGCATGGACTGAGCATCAAATATAGTACCGGCCCGGTGACCGCGACATACAACCACAGAGGATATACCCATCGCGCCATTTTTACATGGCGTACAAATTGATTGGTATAGGCTCGGATATATGTGAAGAGTATAAATGGTAAAATCAGCGCCGCCAAAACAATGTGCGTGATGAGGAAGAAAAAGTAAACATACCGTATCATGCCTATGCCGCAAAACTTGGTTTCAGGTGTGGTAATATGATAAATGATATAACAAATCAAAAACAATACACTAAGCAGCATGGCGGTAGTCATCAACTTGCGGTGCAACATAGCTCGGTTACTTTTGATCGCGTAGAGAGCGGTAATCAATGTAAGAGCAACAATTCCATTTAGGGTGGAATAAAAGGCAGGCAACCAAGTAAAATCAATATCTGTATCCAAATGGATACGTCGCATTGAGACGACGACAATAAATACGAGTACGGAAATCAGCCAAGCATAGCGATTCAATTTCTTGGCGAGATCGATATTGGGTTCAATGACATAGCTCATAAAATAACTATTTTCGATCTAATTGTATGGATTTCCTTGCTTGCATCGGAATAACAACGGAGAGATGACGTATAAGTTCTTTACCAAGATCATGATGCATCGTATAAGCCGATCGAATCAAGTCTGCCGTATCTACCAACACAAAATCATAAGAACCTGTGTAGGATACTTCACGATCAACCTTGGTTAGATTGTGTGCATTGTCCCATGAATCATAAGCGCTATTGATAGCGATGATTTCAAAATATTGTTCTTCTATAATCCTCGCATCTATCTTTTGCAAAAGATCTTGCTCAGCATAAGTACTTTCATCGGCTAGATGAAACAATTTGGCTTGACCATCTTTACGCAAAAAGGGAGCGATAAAATCATACGTAGCTTGGTCGATCTCCTTGGGTGTCAAGGCTCTCAAAGATTCTTGTCTATAATCTATTCCTTTCTTTAAATATATATACGATATACCGGGGGCGAGAATCAATATGGCCAATATCCCCAAAAGATTTAATCGCGATTTGGTACTAGCTCTTTCTCCCGTAGTATTGGTATCCATTTTGCAGAAATTCGGAAAACACAAAAGGCGATCTTATTGCCTTTTGTACAAATGACTATTCTTGATTTAGATCATAGATCATCCCTGTCTCCGTAGTTGATTGTATCGGAGCAGCTTCCATTTTTTGTTTTACTTCGTCGTGTCTGACATTCCAATACTTACCTTCAAATAAGAAGGCGGCAATTGCCCAAAGTAATAATAAAGTCGGGAGCAGAACAGTTTTGGCCAATGCCGGAACTTCATACTTCATATGCATAAATTCATACACAATAAAATATGCCTTCACTATGCTCATAATGATCATTACAAGTGCAATTATCGGAGGCCAAAACTCAACGCTTTCGAATATGTACCCTTTGCCCAATAGGGTAAAGGTGACCTCCGCAATGGTGATGATGGCAAGGATCGTAATGATCCTGACAGCCGTTTTTTTCGATGTTTCGTAATCGTGTGCCATACGTGTGTACCTTTATCAAATTAAATAGAAAACCAAGAATACAAATACCCAAACCAAATCTACGAAGTGCCAATAGAGTCCGATTTTCTCAACCATCTCATATCCATTCTTACGCTCCACATAGACCCCGGATATGACATTTAGAAGTATTATCAACAGAAAAACCACACCACTAAAGACGTGAAATCCGTGAAATCCGGTAATAAAAAAGAACAAAGCTCCAAAAGCCCTCGGTCCAAATTGAAGTTCTTTAACTTGTCCTATATCCTCGCCTTCTGTAACTTCATATGGCAACTTTTGCCATTCTCCATCGTGCTTGTGTATCAAATATGAATCTCCGGGAACAAAGGTGTCTCCCTTTTTAATGTCATGCCCATCTCCAGCTAGGTAAGTACCGTATTCTACATGTGAACCAAAAGGATTGGTATGATAGGACACATGTTCCTTGCCAATCATGGTTGTCCATTCCCAAGCCTGACTACCCAAGAATGCCAATCCTCCTATAACAGTCAACAACATCCAAAAAGCCACGCCCTTTTTGTTTTCTTGATGCCCTTCTTGCACTGCACGAACCATTGTAAATGAACTCGCCAACAAAATAAAGGTCATCAAAGTCACAAATAACAATGGCTTATGATGGAATCCTCCGGGAAAAGCTGAAAAAACAAAATCCGGAACAGGCCAATTGGGACTACTCATCCGTAACGCACCATAAGCAATAAGAAATCCTGCAAATGTAAATGCATCCGAAAGAAGAAAATACCACATCATCAATTTGCCATAACTCGACTTAAAAGGAGATGTGCCCCCATCCCAGTCCTCTATTAATTTCTGATCATTCAATGTATCTACTGCCATAATTTATCTACTTATATATAAGAAGATTAATAAATACACCCATAACAAATCAACGAAATGCCAATAATGTAGGGTCAATTCAAAATTTATAACTCTACGCTCTGTTAAGCGATACTTCCTCGTATAGGCTCTTATAACCCCAATTGCCAAAGCGACAATACCTCCAATAATATGCAAAGCATGAATCCCCGTCAAAATATATAAAAACGATCCCGAAGGATTGCCTCTTAAATCCACGCCTATCTCAAATAGTGACTGCCACCCAAAATACTGCAAGACTAAAAATACGAACCCTAAAATCAAGGTTCCTACAAGCAACAATTTGTATCGTTGCTCCTTTCCTTGTTTGAAAGATCTAAATGAAATATGCAGCAAAACACTCGATACTAATAATACCAATGTGCTGACAAAAAAGATATTTGGCAACTCAAATTCTAACCAATCCCCTTGCGCTTGTCTGACAACATAGGCGCTCGTAAAAGCAGCAAACATCATACTTATGCTCGCCATAGATATCCAAAGCCCAAACTTTAAAGGGTGTATGCGACTGCTCGTCTGTTCGTATCTAGTTGTCATAGCATCCATCCTCAAATCAAATTTTATCTATGATTAAAATGATCATTACAAATGGAATATAAAGCAAGGAACTAAACATGAGCTTCTTGGCAGATGCCATATTAAAATGGCGGTAAAAAGATACAGCATACCATAGATACACCAATGCTAATACCACTATCGATACCCCTCCAGTCACTCCTACATATCCCAACTGAATAAGAATCAACGGCAACAACAATAAGACGATACAATACAACACACTAACCCAACTTATACTCCTGCAAGGCTTTTGTCCCGCCATAGGCACAAAATTGAATCCTGCTTTTTTATAATCTTCATGACCCAAAAATCCAATAGCCCAAAAATGAGGATACTGCCATGCAAATTGAATACTAAAAAGCAATACAGCGAGCAAGGTAAGCTCTCCTGAATATGCCACAACGCCGATCGCCATAGGCATAGCACCTGCGATCGCTCCAACCAATACAGCCGCTCTTGAATGTCGCTTCAATGGTGTATATACAAAAGCATACGTCACAAAGGCCAACATCCCTAAAAATGAAGCCCAAACGTTAAACATGGACAATGCCGTTATACCCACAAGGCACAATACCCCGGCAAACAATACGGCATGTGAAACTGTCATCCTTCCAGCCGTTACAGGACGATTCATCGTCCGTTGCATCAGCTTGTCGTAATCCTTCTCAAGCACTTGATTCAAAGTATTGGAGGCACCTGCTACACCAAATCCTCCAATCCCCAACAGGAGAATCTGCAACCAAGTGAATTGCAATTCTGAAGCAATTAAGAAAGAAGAAATCGCCGTAAACACCACCAAAGTGGTCAAACGCATTTTTATCAAAACCAAGTAGTCAGACCAAATACTGATCGGCTTCTGCCCAATACGAAGATCTATATGTTGTGTTGCTGTACGAGCCATATTTCTATTAATGTTCTGCCTCTGCCTTTTCTTCTTCAGACATAGGTATGACTTGTGGTATATAATCCTTGCCATCCTTACCATAGTCATAAGGCCATCTATGTACTGTAGGCAACTTACCTTCCCAGTTTCCGTGACCCGCCTTAATCGGAGTTGTCCATTCCAAGGTATTGGCCAACCACGGGTTCTTAGTCATCACTTTGCGCCCACGTTTAATGCTCCAAAAGAAATTTAATGCAAATACCAGTTGAGCACCAAAAGTGAGGATTGCTGCAATCGTAATAAACTCATTCATTGTCGTAAACTGGTTAAACGCCTCAAATCCATCAAAACGATAATACCGTCTCGGAACGCCCGCCATACCGATATAATGCATGGGCCAAAATATAGCATAGGATCCTATTAAAGTACCCCAAAAATGAATCTTACCCAAGGTCTCGTTCATAAATGTTGCAAACATCTTAGGATACCAATGATATATACCCGCATACATACCAAAGGCCGCAGCTACTCCCATCACGATATGGAAATGCGCTACCACAAAATAAGTGTCATGCAATTGAATATCGATAGCTGAGTTTCCTAAAAATATACCTGTCAATCCTCCAGATATAAACATGGATACAAACCCAATTGCAAATAACATCGGGGTATTCAATCGTATATTGCCTCCCCATAATGTAGTGATCCAGTTGAATACCTTTACCGCCGAGGGAACAGCAATAATTAATGTAAATATCACAAAGAAATTGGAGATAAAAGGATTGACCCCTGACATAAACATATGATGCGCCCAAACGATAAAGGACAAAAATGCAATCGCCATAACAGAATAAACCATCGCTTTATATCCAAATATCGGCTTGCGTGCATGTACAGACAATACCTCTGAGGTTAAACCCATCGCAGGTAAAATGATGATATACACCTCCGGATGACCCAAGAACCAAAATAAATGTTGGTACAGGATAGCACTTCCTCCTACATAATCCAAGGCTTCTCCTGAAACAAAAATTTCATTCAAATAAAAACTTGTCCCTAACCCTCTGTCTGCCATCAATAACAAAAATCCGGATACCAATACCGGAAAAGACAACAATCCGATGATCGCAGTAATAAAAAATGTCCATATCGTCAGAGGCATTCTCCACATACTCATGCCTTTGGTACGCAAATTCAAGACTGTGGTAATATAGTTGATTCCACCCAATAAAATAGAGACTACAAACATCGTTAAACTAACAAGCCACAAGGTCATTCCCGCTCCAGAACCTGAAGATGCTTGTGGCAGTGCGCTCAATGGAGGGTAAGCAGTCCAGCCTCCTGAAAATGGACCCGTACTCAAGAATAATGAATAAAACATGATGATTCCCGCTAAGAAAAAGAACCAGTAGCTCAACATATTAAGAAATGGAGATGCCATGTCTCTGGCACCCAATTGAAGTGGTATCAAAAGATTGCTAAAGGTTCCACTCAATCCAGCTGTCAAAACAAAAAACACCATTATGGTACCATGCATTGTTATTAAGGCATAATAAAACTGTGAATCTAAGCTCCCTATACCGGTTTCTTCATTTACTATGATCCACTTACCCAACAATGGTTTTAGCCAAGCTATACTATCTTCTGGAAATCCCAACTGCAACCTAAAGATTACGGACATTCCGATTCCAATAAAGGCCCAAAATATGCCGGTTATCAGAAACTGACGAGCAATGATCTTATGATCCATGCTAAAAATATACTTGAAGATAAAACTTGTCTTGTGCTTATCTCCATGCCCATGATCATGAAAATGATCATCGAATCCCTGTTCTTTGAGTAATTCCTCCTCGTTATATTTTAGTATTTCAGCCATAGCTAAATGATGTTTAGAGATTTAGGGAAGTAATACGTAATTCTATACGGCGATTATTCTGTCTGCCGTCAACAGTAGCATTGCTATCAGCAGGTACTGAGTCTCCATAACCTATTGTTGTCAATCGAGATCCTTCAATTCCTTTGCCGATAATATAGTCTGCAACTGCCTTTGCTCTAGCTTCAGAAAGCAACATATTGCTCTCCGGGTCACCAGTACTATCTGTATGCCCGGATATCTCAATAGTCATATCATAATCCGACATGATTGCTGCCACATTGTCCAGCTCATACCTCGAATCCTTATGAAGTGAGGATGAACCCACATCAAAAAAGACATTGGACAACCTCACACTTACCGATGAAGGATCATCAAGGATGAGTGCCGATTCAACTTCATCTAAGAGCGCCTCTGCTCTCTCCTCGATTTCATATCCCAACAATCGACCTAAAGGATCTTGTTCTGTACCTCTGATATTGCTCTTGTAATATGATGTTTGTTCTGATAGCCACTGTTCGTATTCTTCTTCAGAGACTATTTTTACAATTTTTCGCATGCTCCAATGTCCCGTTCCACATAATTCCGCACAAGCCAATTCATAATCGAATTCCTCCCATTTTTGGGCGCCATTCGGATTCGCCGGATCC
>JAJRXG010000187.1 GCA_024276375.1 Bacteroidota bacterium
GTGTTGAGATTGGGGCGCTCCCATTTCAAGGTTCGGATTCTGGGAGTTGCGATTACAACCTATGAGGAAGAGACACATTGTGGCTATGAGTAAGTTGAGTTTAAGCATTTTTAGTAATTGACTTGCTGATATAATAGGTGACGACACCGGTAGCAACATTAATAAACCCATAGAGGCTTTCCACCGGTTGTTGAATGACAAAGTAAACAAAAATCCAGATACTGATGATGATAAATAACACTTGTGGAAGCGGGAACAAAGGACTTTTGAAAGTTTTTGAGGCATGGTTGCGTCTTCTCAATACAAATGAACCAAGTACGGTGATCCCAGAGAAAAAATTGAGGAGGAATCCACAGTAAATCAATATTTGCTCGAAAGTACCTGTAATGATCAAAAATATTGAGACACCGGTCTGAAAAAGAATGGCAAGGACAGGAATATTGTTTTTGTTGGTATGCTCTAAAAATTTCCACAATCGGTGATCTTCGGCCATCTTAAAGATCACTCTTGGACCTGCCCAAATCATCGCGCTCATACTTGAAACCAACATAATGGCGATGGCGATACTAATCATCTGACCACCCACCGATCCAAATATGTGAGTACTTACGATCTGACCTATTTCTACTTTTCCGGTAAGTTCAGCAAGGGTAGCGTTTTTGAGAAATACAATATTGAGCAGTATATACATTATGCTGACCAATAGTGTGCCTCCGATCAGTGCAAGTGGAAGGTTTTTATTGGGATGCTTGATCTCCTCGGTGATATATGCCGCTGCATTCCATCCTGAATAGGAGAAGGTCACATAAATAAAGGCAACCGCAAATCCGGGATACATGATTTCATTTTGCCAGTTGTTAGACCATTCTAGAGCATTTTGAGCTTCATAATGCCATAGACCAAATACAATAATGATAACGAGTAGTACAATCTTAATACCCGTTGTACCAATCTGAAATTTGGCGATGTTCCTAAGGCTTGTCAGATGTATGAAGGTGATCAGTAGAATGGTAATAATGGCAACTAGCGAGACAGATGATTTATGAAATATCTCGGTATAGGATGACAATGCGATAGCAGCGAGGGCTATGGGAGCGGCAAAACCAACCGTAATGGATATCCAACCTGACAAGTATCCGACGAGGGGACTCATTAGTTTGGTAAGAAAATGATATTCACCTCCGGATTCTTTGAGTGCCGTTCCTATCTCTGCATAGCTCAATGCTCCACATAAGGCAAGAATAGCACCCAGAGACCATAGTATGATAATAGACCAAGTGTTGTTGATGTCGTTCAATTGAAATCCCAAACTTGTAAATACCCCTGCACCGACCATATTGGCCACAACGAGAGATGTCGCTGAGATGAGGCCGATCTTAGCCCCTTGAATGTCTTGTTTCAATTGTGGTTAGTTATGTGCGGTAGATGCAAAATCATTTTACTTTAATAGACTTAAGTATATCAACGTTGTATAGCAAAAGCCATTCTCTATAGGGCATTAAATATTCGTTTAAATTCGTAAGTACTCATGAGCGTAGTTTGTAAGTACTTGGTTTACAAGGCGAAGCTCTTTTTGATTAGCATAGCCAAAGCTATGGAGTGCAAAAAGATAAAGTATTGGAAATCAATGACCTAGCTTATCAAAGATTGGCCAAGGTAATCGAGATTCTCTTAGACATGGTAATTGCTAGGAAAATATTTCAACAATATGTA
>JAJRXG010000188.1 GCA_024276375.1 Bacteroidota bacterium
AGGCTTATTAAAATGCTCGGCCTGAGTCGCTGACATAAACATAGCAAGGCGCATCATCTCCGGAGTAATCTCCTGTATAATGACTTCACGATGAAAATCCATCAGTCCTATAAATTCACTTCCCGAAAAATTAAGCGTACTTACACCCGCAAAGGTCACTTCCGCTGTTGTTGTACCATCGCTCTGTGAAACTACTGTGGTCACCAGATCCTTCTCCTCTGTATAAGTAAATGTCGCGTTGGATTCAGGTGTATATGCCAAAGAAGCAAAGCCAAATCCCTGACTGGCATCTGTAATATTAACAATCTGTGTCTGTGTTACAATGGCAAATACCAGCGCCCCAAATGAACCCCCATTCTTATTGTCATGGACATAACTGCCATCTGCCTTAAAAGTAAATTCATCTTCATATTCCTCTCCAAGTCCTAAAAACAATCCCAATGCACCAGGTGGTATATCCTGTATGACGGTCATCTCCGCATTGGCAAGTGTTATAGCATCTTTGTCCGAATGTGCAGCACTGATCTTCCATGTCTTTCCATTAGGTGCATTTACTCCTCCGGTCAACATCTCCATAACCGAGAGATCCAAAGATACTTCTGTTGTCGCCTCCGCCGTTCCTTTGGCATTACTCGCAACCAACTTGATCGTATATATACCCCCGGCTTCATATATGTGTACGGGGTTTTTCTCATTGCTGGTCTGCCCGTCTCCAAAATCCCATTGCCATTGATCTGCATGCAAAGTCAAGGCAGTAAATGCAACTTGCTTACCGACGATACTTCTGAAAATGTCTGCAGTCGGAATCTGCAATTCTTCCTCTGTCTCACACGAGATTATAGACAAGAGCAACAAAACACTGAGAAACGCGGGTGTAAAATGTATTTTTTTCATCTATATTATTGCATTTGAAAACGTATAGATACAATATTTTCTATACCTGTCCATTACATTTTTTTACTCATTTCAGGTGCTTTTTTAACCCGATGAGTCGATCTATCCCAAAAAACAAAGGCATAAACTCCTCTAATTCGGCTCTTTCTGTGATCTTATAATTTTTAACCCTGTTAAAAAACAATATGGTTTAAACAAAATAATATAAGCACAGTAAACCATTTTTGGCATATCCTACACTTTGAATTGAAAGATCTTGTACTAAGATGATGGATGTTGAACTATTTTAGTTTGCAAGTCAATAAAGATTGCCCTACCGCTGACATAAATCATATGAGATAATACCAACAAGTGAATAAGTATAAAAACAATGGGACTCCCAGACTGGAGGGGAATTGGCCTGTATTGGTTACACCATATCAGGAAAACTTGAAAATAGACATTGGGGCGTATCGCAGGATAATTAAGTGGCATATAAACATGGATCTCGGTGGTATCTATGCCAATTGTCTGTCGAGTGAGATGTATCAACTCAACAATAAAGAAAGGTTGTTACTTATTCGGGAGGCCGTTCAAACTGTTCAAGGCAGAGTCCCAATTGCGGCAACAGGCAATTTTGGCGACTCCTTTGAAAAACAATTAGAATTCTGCCGCAAAGTATATGATCAAGGAGTTGACGTAGTTATGCTGACAGTCCCTCACAATTTAAAAACAGACAATGAACTTGAGATGTTTTTTATGGAGATGGCTGAACAGACCACTATACCTCTGGGGATCTATGAGTGTCCTTATCCCTTCCCGCATCTGATGAGCTTATCTCTGATTAAAAAACTCGCAAACACAGGACGATTTATCGCGTATAAGGAAACAAGTTGTAATATTAATAAAGTTAAAAAAATAATTAATGTTACTAAGCATACTGCTCTGGCTGTCCTCCAAGCCAATATCCCAATACTTGTTTCTTCCATGACATCAGGTGCTTCAGGATCAATGAATGTCGTCTCCAATTGGGTTCCGGATCTCGCCGTAGAAGTAATGAAAAAAGGATTGACTGATCATCCGGATGTACCCTATCTGCATAGTGTTCTTTGTGCCATGGATATGTTGCAACGATCCATTCATCCCGCCGGAGTAAAATTTCTAATGCAAAAAAGAGGACTTCCCATCGCACCACTAACCAGATACAATCACACGCTGACCTCGGAAGAAGCCCTTGGGCTTGAAGCAATATTCAAATTGTGGTTTGATTCAAAAGGTGCCTTGAAATTGCACTATCAAGTCTATAGTTAATATTATTTTCAATATACATAATAGACGCAGATCTGTATAATTCAGAACCTTAGCGTGCTCTTTATTATGTTATCCGGGGTCTTAATGAGAAGCGATATAGTTATTTAACAACTACCTATTCTGATCATTGCCAGCACCAACATAAATCAACCCCCGATTGACCAATGTCGGTACACTGCTGTTATATGAGATTACAGTATTGAGCCGTGGTATCACTGTTAAACCCTCCTCCATTTGCTCTCACTGATATTTCAATATAGACCCTAAACACTCCTACCCTATCAAACGATCAAACATCCAATAACTCGATAAAATTCCAATCCCATACACAGTGACATACATCAGTCTCGTCTGCCATATCAACCAATTTTGTCGCCATCCGATCTCCTTAAAAGATAAGGTGACCATCCATACGACGACGCCCAGAACAATAATAAATAACAACTGTCCGATCTCAACTCCTATATTGAAAAATAACAATGCTGTCAACTTATGTGTTGATGGTATTCCAATACTCCCCAATACAGAAGCAAACCCCATCCCATGCAACAATCCAAAACTCGATGATACTAATACCGGATATCTATACGTCAACGAAGATCGATCTCTATGATGATGAATAATCTCAAAACATAAAAATAATATACTCAAAGCTATCGTGGCCTCAATTGGCGGTATCGGCAAATCAATATATCCCAGACTCGTCAAGACAAGTGTTATAGAATGAGCTATCGTGAATCCGGTTATCGTCCATAGCAGTTTGCGACCCATCCCCGCTATCCATAGCAAACATCCCACAAAAAACAAATGATCAATGCCTGCCCAAATATGCTCAATCCCCAGCAAGGTATAATCTCCGGCTATCGTCGCTCTATCAAGATCCTTGGGAATGATGATCTCATTTCTGTCCGGCCCGATGATCTGATGAAATTCAGAACCATCCACAAACTCTACAATACAAATTGTAGTTATTGCCGGATTAAACAAAGGATATACTACATTGATCAGACTTCCTTTTAATCCGTTAAAGGCACAAGCTATGTTGTATGATACCCTTATCCCATTGCCGCGTTCCAACACCACCATACTAGAACTGTCCAATACCATATGATCCGGAAATTCAAGCCAAGGTATATTGTTCCTAGTGACTGAAACAGGGACAACACTTTGGATATCATATTGACAAGGTGCTCGCTCTATGATACGTATATATAATGGCCTGGTGTCATGTGCTGAGGCGATTGTACTCCATAGCCCGAGCAAAAACATAAAAGCTATAGCATGGATGGATTTCATAACACAGGATCTACAACTATCTCATATTGATCTATCAATTCTTCAATTATCTCTGCCTTCAGCGCAGATTTCACCTTTGCTCTAACAGCTTCATGGATTTTCTCACGTACAGATTCAAAAGGTGACAAAAAGGCTTCTTTATATTTTACAATATATATCAAATGAATGCCATGATCAGACACTATCGGGCCTTGCCACACACCAACAGTACCGCTTTTTTCAATTAACTCATTTACAAAAATCTCGCCGAAGTGACTTTTTATAAATTGCAAATCCCTTTCAATATAATTGCGGTGATATAAAAAACGATCACCCAAATTGGCAATCACTTCCATATTTTTTAAATTAGATTGATAACGACGGAGCAGTCTCTCAGCCTTTTGAATTGAGATCGCTGTAGAATTACTTTCATCCACACGAAAATAGATATGCCTAAATGTATATAGAGCAGGATTGCTATACAGCTCTTGATGACTGCGAAAATACGACCTTAAGCTATCCTCAGATACTCCATCAATAGCATCTACTTCATGCTCCAATAAAAAATCTACTTTTTGAATCATCCGCTGACGAATCACATAATCGCTTTCATTAAGCCCCATCTCCCTAGCACGTCTGTACATAACCTCATCGCGAATGTAGTCCTTTATTAAACGATCTAATGATGCAGAATCCATCGCCTCCAACTTCTCTTGATATATCTCCTTCCTAAAACTTTTGCCGCGATACTGCATCATCGTAAGAAGAGCCTCTTTCGTAACACGAATACTTCTTTCCTCATCCGTTCTAGCGTCCGGTCGCAACAACGGATAAATCAAAAACAATACAAATCCCGCAAGTAAAAAATGAACTAGGGGCTCTCTAATAATCTTAGACCACATCTACATCGCAATCTTAAAGTTTAACACTATCATAATATCCCACTAATGTACTAATAGGTTCAATATACAAGTCATTCAGGTGGATTTGATTTGTAAGATCACGCGGATATTGCGGTAGGATACCGCTCCCAGATTCTAGCCAACAAGAAACACGCAGTATGGATGCGGGATATCATATACCTCCCCATCTGTTGATTGACAGAGATGCCAAGTTGTACTCTCAACCTTTCTTCTTGACTATACTGAAAATAGGCTATCTAACTCCAATCTATCACAAGCTCTGAAAGAGCGAAATATGTCTAAACAATAATAAATATTGAGGTCACTCCACACATACAAATCCGGACTTCCTAAAATCCTGACTGCTGTGGAATGACCCAATATCTTAAGCCTCAAATTTCATTATTGTGGGACAAGTCAAAATACAAAGTGACACAAAATTAC
>JAJRXG010000189.1 GCA_024276375.1 Bacteroidota bacterium
AGATGCCGCGGCCCATGGATATAAACGTGAAAATTTTTGTCTAATTTTAGAACACTCTTAAAGTCTTTAGCGCTCTTTTTTACGGCCATTTGAGAGATGCCACATTCCATGGGAAGTTGGACGGATAGATCAGATTGATAGGCTTCTTTGTACTTTCCAAACGATCGGATCACCTCTTGGTTTTCAAAGATCTCTTCCTCAAATTGTGGTGCACTGAATGAATCATTGTTTTTAAAGAAATCCTCCGTCCTTCTCAAAACATCTATTTGTTCCGTTCTTGGAACATTAAAGTCTTCCTTCATCTGATGCGATACATATGTCTGTGCCAGATTCATGTATTGCAATGTATGGTGATAGTCATCCTCCCGTGCCTTTAGATTCAAAAAGTCTTCCTTCCAATACTGTGCATCTTGCTTGTTATTGGATCTGTCAATTGTCGAGATAATGTACTCCTCTTCTCCGCCGATATGATATATCATACAACCTTTGTCGAGTTTTTTAAGATGCAGCCCGATATCATGGTGCATGGTATATCTTCCATTGTTGTCCAATAGTTTGAGAAAGTCATCTTTGGTTTCAGATTTAAATAATCCGATGGCTTCGATCACTTCATCTTCATGATAGATGTGATCAAATCGCACAACGTACAGATCTCCTGATTTTATCTTGGGATGTGAGGAACACTGGTATAAATGTTCAGCGATACGTATTGATTGATCATGAAGGAGTTCATTGCCATTGATGATCGGTTCTATCATCAATCGGATGGGATTGAGCGAGGTATCTCCATTGCTAAAGGTAAAGTTATAGTAATCCGGACGATCCATGAGTCCTGACAGAAAATATTGCCTCATATAAGCCAAAACATCTTCGCTGGCTATAGTCATAGGTACATCTGATAAATTTAATTTACCTCCTTCGCTGTGATCCAAATGATGTACACTTACTTCCTTAATCTCACAATTCGACCATTCAAACATAGTGATGCCTATTTGTTGTTCTTGATTATTCTTCTTCCGAAAAACTTTTGAATATTTGCAATCGCTCCAACCGCTGATCGACAAGATCGAACATATACTTCAATGCGAAGTCTATGCCATT
This sequence comes from Bacteroidota bacterium, assembly GCA_024276375.1. GTDB lineage: Bacteria > Bacteroidota > Bacteroidia > Chitinophagales > Saprospiraceae > JAJRXG01. The sequence goes on from JAJRXG010000189.1 coordinate 1,102, forward strand.
TCGAATGATTGATTTGCTCGCCCAGCTTACCAGTCCCGAACGTTTAAAACTACCGGACAACTCAAGCTTATGAGTTTCATTTTCAGCGGGTGAAATAAATGCCGTCATGAACAGCTCCATGCCACCGATACCACTCTTATGCACTCCATCAATGCGGATTGACTTTGGGCGACTCAGATCATGAATGGTAAAATCTGCATAATATGTACCAGAAAATTTGCCAAAATCCAACTTTACAGTGATGCGCACTCGGTTGTCCCCGATCTCTTCATAAGCCGTGACTTGAGGAAAAATCGATGTCAATTCTCTAAAGTCTGCAACGATATCCCATATATCCGTGGCATCATGAGCATATTGTCTCGAAGATGAAAACTCCATATATCTCTTATCTGATTGTTCTCAAGAATGAAGATACACGCTCTTCAATATTTTCTGCATTTTCAAGCACTCTAATAAAGGCACTTCCTATAATAGCTCCGTTGGCATGGCGACATGCCTCTTGATAACTATCACAATCATGTATCCCAAATCCTATCAATCTGGGAGTCTTCAATCCCAAGCTATTGATCCGATCAAAGTATGCCAACTGCGTCGCGTTGAGTTGTTGGGCAGCTCCCGTTATACTGGATTTGGATACGATATATATAAATGCCGTACTCAAGCGATCCGCTTGAAGGATCCGTTTATCGATGGTCTCGGGCGTAATCAAAAAACTAATGCCTATGTTCCGATTTTCAAACTCATTTTGATACTCCGATTCGTATTCATCCATTGGTAGATCGGGTATAATGAGTGCGTCTATTCCAGCCTCTACACAGGCATCCAGAAATCTTTCGACTCCATATTGCAGTACTTGATTGTAATACCCCATTAAGATGATAGGAATCTGCGAGGTCTTGCGCGCCTCCCTTACTTGTCCGAAGATATGCTCCAGAGTGATGCCATTGTCTAGTGCCTTCTGACTACTATCCTGAATCGTTGTGCCATCAGCCAATGGGTCAGAATAGGGCAAACCCACTTCGATTAGATCCACGCCATTGCGTGTCAGAGCGTGGATGAGAGGTATCGTACTCTCTTTGTCCGGATGGCCGGCTGTAAAATATACGTTCA
>JAJRXG010000014.1 GCA_024276375.1 Bacteroidota bacterium
CATACCCATCGTGTCCATGTCCATACCCATCGTATCCATATCCATGCCCATCGTATCCATATCCATGCCCATCGTATCCATATCCATGCCCATGATACTGCATATAGTCGGCGATGCTAAGAAAAAGTCAGTTCCTTCATCACCGCCTCCATCATAATTTAGTGTCAACGAATCATTAAATACCGGAGCTCTGTCACCATCGGTCCAAATCCCTGCTTCAACTGCTACACTTTCTCTCGTACTTCCCGCTCGCGCTCCCCATATAACATAATCTACAATACTACTCGACAATGAGAATTGCGAATCCAGATAGAGACCGAGTTCATCACCATCACTATCTATATCTATGGTCGCCGTAGATACGGTAACCATCATTCCAGGAAGAAGATTGACTACACCACATTCGACATTCAATGCACCAATTCGTTCATATTGCGGTCTGTTGCACAGCCAATACTGTTCGAGGTTGACGGTATCCGAACCGATGTTTCTGATTTCAATCTTGCCATCTGAAGTAATCTCATTGATAACAACTTGTGCCTCTAAGGTTAGGATCAACAAGGAGCTAAATGCGACAAGCAACAGATTCCACTTCATTCTTCTCATAATAATCAAGAGTTTTTTGGTTTATTAAACATTTCAAAATAATTAGTATCACAGCGGCATCTAAAAACAGATAGCATTGTCGCACACATCAAACGTGCGGTTACATCTATTTTTAAGCTACAGTATATCTGCGTAAGTCCGGCAAATACACCCTTACATGTTCATGGATGGAAATATAAAAAAGAGATTCAATACTCTTAAAGCACAAGTATCCTAGTAAGATACAAATATTCCCCTAGGGAATACCCTTTAGATGAAAATAATGACAAAAAAAATCACTTGGATCGTAACTTAGAGTAAAGACAATGTAGGATTAATTTATATTCCTTCGGGGAAGCACCGTTTGAGTATATAGGCCACAAAAAAAAAGCCTTCTGTGTCGAAATTCACAAAAGGCTTTTTCAATATTTTTAGCTATGCCAACTACTGACTCAAGGAGCTTACAAACTTTTGAAGTTTGCCTTTCACATTCGCCGCTTTATTTTTATGCCATTGGTTTTTCTTGGCCAATTTATCAATCATACTGACAACTTTTGGGAAAAAAGCTTGTGCTTCTTCCGGGTCGGTCATTTCTTTAAGGCGTGAGATGGACGTCCGGGTGGACTTCTTGTAGTAGCGGTTGCGGAGACGTTTTTTCTCGTCCTGTCGCATTCTTTTTTTCGAAGATGAATGATTCGCCATGAGTCTATATCTATTCTATATTTTTAAGAGGGCGCAAATGTACAACATTTCGTTTAAAGTTAAAACAACTCTAGTGTCAATAATTTTTAACATAAATCCGGCTAACAAATAAGCCTCCCTGTCGTTCTTATGCATCATTTAAGTGATATTTGTATCATAAAAAGAACATAGTTGATAGATAGTATGGCTGATTATTCATATGTATTCAATGCTCATCCCACCTTTATAGATGCGATGTATAAGCGATATAGTGCTGATCCTCAAAGTGTAGAGGACGGTTGGCGTTCATTCTTTGAGGGTTTTGAATTTGCATCTACGACAGGAGAAGGAGGGAAAAATGGAGTTGCAGGTGCTTTATCCATTGAGAAGGAATTTGGAGTAATATCGATCATTCATGGATTTAGAGATCGTGGCCACCTACTATCCACGACCAATCCAATCATGACAAGAAGGGATCGCAAGCCACACTTGGATCTTGCTGATTATCATCTGACTGAGGCGGATCTTCAGAAAAAATTTTATGCCGGAGTTGAAATCGGCATGGCGCATGCAACGCTTGAAGCGATCATCCAAAGACTCCAACGGGTGTATGGTGGCAACATAGGTTTTGAATATGCTCATATAGAAGACAAGCACCGTAAAATGTGGTTGCGCGATAAGATTGAGAATCGCAATCTGAGTGAAGATTACGGGATTCCCTTGGAGAAGAAAAAGCGCATCCTTGAGAAGCTCAATGGAGCTGTAGGATTTGAGAATTTTTTGAATAAGAGATACGTTGGTCAAAAGCGGTTTTCACTTGAAGGAGCAGAATCCACTATTGCCGCTCTAGATGCGATTATTAATTTGGGGGCGGACAGTGGTGTCCATGAATTTGTCATCGGAATGGCACATCGGGGTAGATTGAATGTGCTTGCCAATATTATGGGCAAGACATATGATCAGATATTCAATGAATTTGAGGGTACGGCGATTCCGGATTTGAGTTTTGGAGATGGTGATGTAAAGTATCATCTCGGATATTCCTCGCTGGTTGAGACGACACAGGGACACAAGGTTCATCTCAAACTCGTCCCCAATCCATCGCATCTGGAGTCTGTAGATCCCGTTGTAGAGGGATTTACCAGAGCTAAAGCAGACCTTCTATACGATAGTGATTTTAGTAAAATACTACCGATATTGATACATGGAGATGCTGCTGTGGCAGGTCAAGGAGTGGTATATGAAACTGTCCAGATGAGCAAGTTAAAAGGCTATTATACGGGAGGCACGATACACTTTGTCATCAATAATCAAGTAGGGTTTACGACGGACTTTGATGATGCCAGATCATCCACATATTGTACTGCTGCGGCTGCCTTGGTACAGGCTCCTGTATTTCATGTCAATGGAGATGACCCTGAAGCAGTAATATATGCGGTAGAACTCGCAACCGAATATCGTCAGAAATTTAATAATGATGTATTCATAGACATGGTATGCTATCGTCGTCATGGCCACAACGAAGGTGACGACCCCAAGTTTACACAACCGAGGATGTATGAATTCATCAGTAAGCACAAAGACCCTCGAAAAATATATGTCGAAAAACTAACCAAGAGAGGTGATCTTGATTTGGCATTGGCTCAGAGTATGGAAAAGACGTTCTGGGATGACTTGCAAGAGCGATTGGATTTAGTAAAACAAAAACCGCTGCCTTATGAATATCAAGAGCCGGAACAAGAATGGCGCAAGTTAAGGAAGAAGACCGATCGAAGTGATTTTCAAGAGTCTCCAAAGACGGGCATTAGTAAGATCAAAGTAGAGAAGATTCTGGATCATCTCATGACATTGCCAGAGGGATTTACGCCTTTAAGCAAGGTGAACCGACTCCAGAAAGGAAAACAAAAATTGCTCGACAGCAATACCCTTGACTGGGGAACGGCGGAATTAATGGCCTATGGATCTATACTCATGGACAAAAAGAATATCCGTATGAGTGGTCAAGATGTAAAACGGGGCACATTTTCTCATCGGCATGCCATCTTCAGAGATGCTAAAACTTTTGAAGAGTACAATCGGCTCGATCACCTTGCAGAAGGCCAAGGCAAGTTCATGATTTACAATTCTTTCCTTTCTGAATTTGCAGTTTTAGGTTTTGAATATGGATACTCTATGGCATCTCCCAACTCCCTCGTCATTTGGGAAGCGCAATTTGGAGACTTTTACAATGGTGCTCAGACAATCGTAGATCAATATGTCGTCGCGGCAGAAAGCAAATGGCAACGTATGAGTGGCCTCGTTATGCTTTTGCCTCATGGATATGAAGGCCAAGGGCCTGAACACTCTAGTGGACGGGTCGAGAGATTTCTCCAGCAAGGAGCCCAATTTAATATCACCATAGCCAATATAACAACACCGGCCAACTTCTTTCATGTGCTCAGAAGGCAACTCATACGCCCATTTAGAAAGCCGTTGATTGTTATGTCTCCGAAATCACTGTTGAGACACCCTAAATGTGTTTCTCCGATTTCGGACTTTTTGTCCAATAAACGGTTCTTGGAAGTATTGGATGATGACTCTGTCGATGCTAAAGAAGTATCGCTTTTGTTGCTTTGCACCGGCAAAGTATATTACGACCTCCTTGAGCAACGCACTTCAACTCAACGCCGTGATGTAGCCATCGTCAGATTGGAGCAATTGTATCCCTATCCAATGGATCAAATGACCGCCATATTTGAAAAATACAAAATGGCACGAATCAAATGGATTCAGGAAGAACCACAAAATATGGGAGCTTGGCAATATCTCAATAGTTTCTGGCGTCGATCTGACATCGCTATCGTCTCCAGAAAGGTAAGTGCTTCTCCCGCTACGGGATTTAAGAAAGTACATGAAGCTCAACAAGCTAAGATTGTCGGACAAGCTTTTGAATAAAAAGTAAGAGTCCTTTCAAAGGACAAGAAATACGGAAACATCCCTACATACGATCAATGTTGCACGATCAGTTTCACAACATTGGTACGATCATCTGCCGAAATATGTACGAGATACATGCCCTCAGTCCATTGGCTTACATCTATACTTTTGCTGCGTTGTTGTGCTATCTGTTGCTTGAAATATATACGTCCCGATATATCGGTTATCGTCACTTTCTGAAGTGATGCTTCTGTCTCAATCACAAGTCGATCGCTCACAGGATTGGGATATAAACGCAGTCCGTCAATCGGTGCGATATCTACTGTCGGTGTGACTTGCATAAAGGAAATCAACCAAGGAATACCAACATTCAATGCAGGAAGAGCGCATTCGGTATGTGTTCTATCGCGACCTCCTGATACATCTTGAGCTTGTACATCCATCGCTCCATTGGCATTCATAATAGAATCCGCCAGAATGGAATTGCGAAAAGGTACTTGATCATCTGCTTCACAATACAGCATTAAGACAGGTGCTATGGGAGTCCAATCATAAACATCACTCTCCCGTAAGGCCACATTGAGTGGATGGTCAGCGGATTGAGATAAGATGTTAAGAATTGAATCCTTATAGAGATTGCGCGGTATCACTGAACCAAAACCCACCAACAGACCATCTATGAGATCAAGATTGAGTTCATTCAATCCTTCTCCATCACTGACAAATTGATCAATATCCTCAAGAAATTCCGGTCGGTACAATTCTGATTCGCTACGATAAATATCGGGATAGACTTCTCTCAGACCACGCGCACTATAAACCAAAAAAGAAGGGTACAAGAACTCTGTATCGGCAAATGCCAGATCCTGCATCACTCCGGAGATACTATATGGCCCGCTCATGGGCAGCGATGCCGTCACTTCAAATTGCTCCGGAATAACTTCTTCTATATACTTGTGCAATGCCATAGCTGCATGACCCCCTTGAGAATATCCGGTGATAAACAGTTGGCCGTTGTATAGCAATTGTTGATCGCTGAGATATGTCTGCATTGCTTTAAGCAAATCAACTGCAGCCGTCGCTTCTGTCTCTGCATGTACATATGGATGAAAACCCCTTGATGACCCCATCCCCAAATAATCCGGTGCGACTGTCGCCATGCCATGCGTTGCCAACAAAATACCCATCTCATAAAATGCACCAAAATTGGAAGGAACATCCGATCTTCCATCGGTTGTCCCATGCTGATAACATGCTAGTGGCATCGCACCATCAAAGTCAACAGGCAGATAAAACAATCCCGAGGCCGTGTCTTTCTGCATATCCGATCCTGTGGTGGTGTATCTTACCTTGTATATATCCACATCGTATGCACTACCCGTATTCAGCCCCACCGACAATGAAAGAAATTGTATCTGTACAGTAGTCACTGTACTGGCGTAAGTGACTTCTACAATCTCCTGCCCTTCAATAGAACAGTAAAACCCCAAGATAAAAGACCATAAAACAATAGTACGGATCATGACAGTTGGTATTTAAGTGATATTTTCGATAATCAAAGCACTGGCGCCTCCACCTCCATTACACAACGTGGCACAACCATATTGTGCCGCTTTGTCTTTCAATACATGCAGCAATGTCGTAGTGATCCGAGCACCTGTACATCCCAGTGGATGTCCCAATGCCACAGCACCTCCATTGACATTCATTTGATCGTAAGAGACGTCACACTGTTTGGCGAAAGCCATAGCTACAACAGCAAATGCCTCATTGACTTCATAAAAGGCGATATCGCTTGATTGCAGCCCTGCTCGCTCAATGGCCAGAGGCGCAGCAATAGCAGGAGCCGTTGTAAACCAATCCGGTTCATGTGCCGCATCTGCAAATGACACCACTCTTGCCATCGGTGTAAGATTGTATCGATTCAATGCCGCTTCGCTTACGACAATCAAGGCAGAAGCCCCATCGTTGAGGGTAGAAGCATTGGCCGCAGTCACTGTACCGTCCTTGTTAAAGGCCGGACGCAACTTGGGAATCTTATCAAATCTTACCTTCTTGTACTCCTCATCCTCCGATACGACTATATCCTCACCTCTCCGTTGAGGAACGTTGACCGGTACGATTTCATTTTTAAACTTCCCCGCTTCCGTGGCAGTTGCAGCTCGTTTATAAGAGTTGATGGCATAAGTATCTTGATCCTCGCGTGTGAAGCCAAATTTGGCTGCTGTGGCATCTCCCGACATCCCCATTGCCTTGTGGTTATAAGCATCTGTGAGGCCATCTTTCTGGAGACCATCAATGACTTGCTGATGACCATATTTGCTGCCCCATCTCATTTTGGGGAGGTAATAGGGGATATTGCTCATGCTCTCCATGCCTCCGGCTACAATAACATCTTGATGACCCAACATGATAGATTGTGCTGCCAACATGATGGACTTCATCCCTGATGCACAAACCTTGTTGATAGTTGTACAAGGTACAGTATTGGAAATTCCGGCACCCAAGGCGGCTTGTCGAGCCGGAGCTTGCCCGAGATTGGCTTGACATACATTGCCCATATAAACTTCATCGACTTGGATATCCGGAGTATTGAGCTTGTTCAATGCTCCCTCAATCGCAGTACTGCCGAGATGTGTTGCTGACAATGATGCAAAAACTCCTCCAAAACTGCCCAATGGTGTTCTCACTGCTGATACAATATATGCTGTCTTCATCTCCTTAGAATTTTATCTTTTTAACGGTTTATTAGTACTACTTCTCCTTAATATGGCGTCACAAATATTGAAATACCCTCGTAAAACCGGTATTCTTGTTATTGCTTGGCCGAAAGATAATACCTTTGGACAACAGATAAAACAACAACTATGAATCGACTACTACTTTGTTTGATATTTATGGCGACATTAAGTACTACTTCCGATAGTCAAAGTCTTCAAGACGACATCACCATCGTATATATGAAGGGCAATGTGCTCTATGACCAAGGAAGATATGATGAAGCGATCAGATTCTACAATCGAGTGCTCAAAGAAGATCCTGCTCACGCCAATGCCCTATACATGCGCGCCAAAACCAAATACGAACTGGGCGCTTACAAAGGAACCAAAATAGATGCCCTCAAACACATAGAAACCAATGGAGTAACCAAGAATCTTATAAAGTTGATGGCTCAGACTGAGATTAAATTAGATCATATTCCCGCTGCTGCAAATTATGTTTTTACGGCATTGGAACTAGATCCCTATGATGGATCAATGCACTTTCTCAATGGCCAAATAGCATTAGAATACGGCAACAAGAATGAGGCGTGTGAGTCGTATGCCAGAGCTAGCATCCTCGGGTTCAGTAAAGCAACAAGAGAAGTTAACAAACTATGTGGTGGAATATCTGATTGGATTGATATACCTAAAGACGTTGAAGAAAGTACAAACCATGAAGTCCTTGAAGAGGTTGAAACTCAAAAATCAGATACGAGCGACACTCATCGCCCACCTAGCAATGATACCATGTGGACACCGGCTTCTATTCAATTGCCGACGCATCAAGATACTGTACTGCTTGATGAATCTACGGACAACCATAAAAGTGATGAAACACCTCACAATAGTGATACTGAACCAAACAACATACCCCAAGAAGATTTGGATGCCTCTCAGGAACTCATCATAGACGAAAATCTTACACTTGTATTCACCAATGGTATCGGTAAACGCAAGATAGACCGCAAACCCAATATCTTCCTCTTGTCCAATCAAGATGGTCTCGTGGTGATCGATATCTGCATCTCGCGAACGGGCAAAGTAACGGAGGCAGAATTCAATAGAAAGTCCTCCACCCTATTTAGAACATCGCTGACTTCTCTGGCCTTGCGTAAGATTAAAGAATTTGAATTTATGCCATCCTTGCGAGATGAACAGTGTGGGACAGTGATCTATAAGATACGGTCGTAAGGGATCATCCTGATCCTTATTCTTCTCTTTTTGAGCCACCTTGGACTCTGAGAGGAACTGAGGTCTTCTTCTTTTTTCTTAGTGCGCCTTTTGATCTTAGTGGTTGTGCCGTTTTACACCAAATGCACTCTGATTCAGTTGCCATAATTTTACATTAAAGCAAATTCTACAAAGAAAAAATGCTACACCAACATTTCGAAAAGTAAAGGGCTGTTATTGAGATGTTGGAAGTTAATTTTCGCATCCTTCATACGATCAATGAGCCTTGTGAAATCCTCCGGATCTTTGAGTTCTATACCAACGAGTGCCGGGCCACTACCTCGATTGGTTTTCTTTGTGTATTCAAATCTGGCTATATCGTCATCCGGTCCGAGGACATCTAAGAATTCTTTCAGCGCACCGGAGCGTTGCGGAAATCGAATAATAAAATAATGTTTTTTACCCTCATATAGCATAGCCCTTTCTTTGATCTCCTCTGTCCGAGTAATATCATTATTGCCGCCGCTTAATACACACACGACGTTCTTGCCCTTGATGTCTTCTTTGATAACATCTAGGGCAGATATCACTGCTGCACAGGCAGGTTCTACTACGATGGCTTCTTCATTGTACAGTGATAAGATGGTTGCACACATTTGGCCTTCGGGTATGAGTACATGTCGATCCACTGCATTCATACAGATCTCCAATGGCAAAGCACCCACCCGCTTGGTAGCGATACCATCAGCAAATCCATCAATGTGATCCAATGTAACCAGAGACCGCGCTTCCATTGATTTCAGCAATGACGGAGCTCCCTCAGCTTCCACAGCTACAATCTTTGTCTCCGGGCTTACTACTTTAAAGTAACTGGCGATTCCGGAGATCAATCCACCACCACCGACAGACACTATAAGATAATCTATCGGCACTTTGCTATCTTCTATAATTTCCATGGCCACAGTTCCTTGTCCTGCGATCACATCTGCATCATCAAAGGGATGAATAAAAGGATGATCTCCGTCATCAGCAAATGCCCGGGCAGAAGCATTGCTATCGTCAAAGGTATCGCCAATCAAGCGGATATCTATACGAGCCCCTCCAAAGAGTCTGACACGATCGATCTTTTGTTTAGGGGTGGTCAAAGGCATAAAGATAGTACCGCGAATATTTAATTTGGCGCAAGCCATCGCCACTCCTTGTGCATGATTGCCGGCACTTGCACATACGATTCCCCGGCTTTTTTGTTCTTCTGAAAGTGTGGACATTTTATAGTAAGCACCTCGAATCTTAAATGATCTAACGACTTGAAGATCCTCTCTTTTGAGGAATATAGATGCACTATATTTTCTGGACAGTCCTTCATTGCGGGACAATGGTGTTTTGTCAATGATTCCCTCAAGAATCAATTTGGCCTCCTGTAATTTTCTCAGTGGTATCACAATCCTTTATATTTTAGATCGTGCAAATGTACATATCCAATGATTGCCAAAGTATTATAAGGCTGTTTGATCTGAACTGAAGATTAATTGCTGAGCCCACTCTTAAACACACTTACTATGGTCACACTCCGATTCTTGTTTACGTCCATGTATCTACTCAATTTTTCAAAACTAAGTAGTGCCTGATTAATTGATCGGATGTATTGAGTTCGATGATATAAACAGCTGGCGAGAGTTCGGGTAGCGGTAAAGCCAATTCATGACTTCCGGCATCTAGTTCTTGATCATTCCATTGGAATATGGCTTTGTCCTCTTCTCTATCTCTAAGTATAAATCCCACTTGATCTGAAGCGTTCAGCTGGATTTTAATCAGTAACTTATCTCCGGTACGATTCAACTTGGACTTCATACTGATGTCATTCAACAATATGTGGTCTGTGGACTCCACGTACCCTTGAGATGCATTTGAAGCATCGATCGACATCAATAGTGTAACAAAGAATGCCAGAAAAGTCATAATACGAGATCTTCAGGTTCAGTGAAAAGCCCCCAAGATATAGTGTGCCAACAAGTTCAAAGTCATCAGTGGATAACTAAAAATAAAATTACCCCTTAGCGTATATAGGATGCACTACTCAAATAACTTATGTATAAAAAATAAATACATGGTGGGCCGATTTGTTTGATTTGACGATCTGCGGAGTTGGTGACATACTGAAACCAAAGGTTTAATAAAGCCTCGGAGAGGAAATGCGATGGACTGATTTGTTTGATTTTTGACGATCTGCTGTAAGGCTTCCTTCAGATTCTCCCTCACAGAAGACACCCTTGCCTTTGGCTAACGATTCCTTTCCTTCTAGGCTCGTTCGGGACTTTAACCCTATAGATTAATAACATGTATGGCACACAAAAAAAGAGTTGCCGCAATGACAACTCCTTAATAATCTTATTGGGATATAAGAACAATTTTACATCATACCACCCATTCCACCTGGAGGCATTGGAGGCATAGCACCACCACCTTCCTCAGGCTTGTCAGTAATTACAGCTTCGGTTGTCAATACCATGCCTGCTATAGAAGCGGCATTTTCTAGAGCGATACGCGTCACTTTAGTAGGGTCTATCACTCCCGCTTTCTTAAGGTCTTCGTACACATCTGTTTTGGCGTTATAGCCATAAGCATTTTTGCCTTGAAGTACATTCTGCAATACTACAGAGCCATCAACCCCGGCATTGGAGGCGATGATACGAAGTGGGGATTCGAGTGCTTTTCTCACGATCTGCACACCCATAACTTCATCTTCGTTGCTTCCGATAGAATCTTTTAGAGTACCAATAGAACGTATAAAAGCGACTCCACCACCGGTCACGATTCCTTCTTCGACTGCAGCTCTTGTAGCATGAAGTGCGTCATCAACACGGTCCTTTTTCTCCTTCATTTCGACTTCTGTTGAAGCGCCGACGTAGAGTACTGCTACACCACCGGACAACTTGGCCAATCTCTCTTGCAATTTTTCTCTATCATAATCAGAAGTAGTCGTCTCAATCTGCTGCTTGATTTGGTTGATACGAGCATCAATCTGTTCTTGAGAGCCCGCACCATTAACCAAAGTAGAATTGTCTTTGTCCACCGTGATTTTCTCAGTAGATCCAAGATGTTCAAGTTCGACTGCATCAAGTTTGTATCCTTTCTCTTCAGAGATCACAGTACCACCGGTAAGAATAGCTATATCTTCAAGCATTGCTTTGCGACGATCACCAAATCCCGGAGCTTTAACTGCTACCACTTTCAATCCTCCTCTCAATCGATTGACTACCAATAAACCTAGAGCTTGAGACTCTACGTCTTCGGCGATAATCATCAAAGGTCGTCCGGCACTTGCTGCTTTTTCCAAAACGGGTATTAGATCTGCAGTATTGGATATTTTCTTATCGTGTATTAAAATCAACGGATTTTCATATTCCGTTTTCATATCCTCGGCATTGGTTACGAAGTAGGGAGATAGATATCCTCTGTCAAATTGCATACCCAATACTTCTTCGACATAGGTATCTGTACCCTTCGCTTCTTCAACAGTGATCACACCATCCTTGCTGACACGCTTCATTGCATCGGCAATCAATTCACCGATTTCCCAATCATTGTTGGCAGATATAGATCCTACTTGCTTCACTTTTTCAAAGTCACTGCCAATGACTTCGCTCTGATCTTTAAGAGACTTGATTACAACATCTTTGGCCTTGTCAATACCTCTTTTGAGATCCATTGGATTAGCTCCTGCGGCTACGTACTTCATACCTGCTGTGACCATAGCCTGTGCCAATACGGTAGCTGTTGTTGTTCCATCTCCTGCCAGATCGGCAGTTTTGGAAGCTACTTCTTTAACCAATTGAGCTCCTAAGTTCTCCAGTGCATCTTCGAGTTCGATTTCCTTTGCCACGGTGACGCCATCTTTGGTCACTTGGGGGGCTCCAAAACTTTTTTGAATGACTACATTTCTACCTTTTGGGCCAAGAGTTACCTTGACTGCATTGGCAAGTTGATCGATTCCAGATTTAAGATTACCTCTTGCCTCCGAATCAAAGCTTATTTGCTTTGCCATATTCTATAATTTTTAAATGTTTGTTATTAGAAAGATTCAATAATAAATTTTATTAGCCATTAAGCTAAAATGACGAGGATGTCGTCTTCTCTCATGATAAGATAATCGACGTTATCATGATTTAATTCCTGACCGGCATATTTGCCATACAATACAGTATCTCCTACGGCTACAGTCATAGCATTGCCATCTTTTCCTGGCCCTACAGCTATAACTTCACCTTTCTGCGGCTTTTCTTTAGCCGTGTCGGGAATAATAATTCCGCCACTTGTCTTGTCTTCTGCAGGAGCGGGTTTGATCACCACCCTGTCATTAATGGGTTTAAAACTCATAGTCTAAAGATTTAAGGTTCTTATGTTTAATTGAATTATGTTTATCTCAAAGTCATTGAAAACACATTGACGGTATATTATACGCGTCCGTATTCAACTACTTCGATATGCCACATACATCACTGATTGTGCCAAAATTCACATAACTGACAAAATTGCCGAATCAGGAGTTATCCCAGTCTTTATACAAATCATAAGTCCGCGACGCGTCACACTTTATGACAGGTTGTCAAGTCACTTTGCAGGAAAATAGTCAGAATGACGGTAGAGTTCAAGTACCGATGCCATCCACTGAGGGTACTACATGAAAATATGTACTCACTTTGAGCCCAAGCAAACTGTATATCTCAGAATTGCGAATTGACCAAAGCAATAGATATCGGCTATCCTTGTTGCGACTCTAATGGAATGGTACCGTTAAGCGCTCCACCTGAATGCGCATTGACGATGATGGCGGTTATGATACATAGTACAAATAGTGCTATGGCCAGACCCCAAGTGATTTTTTCGATGAGATCTGTAGATTTGGCTGCTCCAAACATCTGATTGGCACCTCCTCCTCCAAAAGTTGAGTCCAATCCGCCTCCTTTAGGATTCTGAATCAGTACAACCAACATAAGCAGAAGGCATACCAGAGCAATTAAAATAGTCAATAAGGTAATCATGATGCTCGAATTTTTTCGATTTGGGCTGCAAAGTAACCACTTTTTTCAGGATAATTCAAGGCTAATTGTTCATACATGTCTATTGCTTGAGACAGATGCCCTTGTTCGACAAGCAATTTGGCCAGAGCTTCTGATGCAATCTCCTTATGTCCTGTTGATACAGGTTCTACCTCTCCTTCTGTCATTTCATCTATTTTATACGCTTCTTGGAGTCCGATCAACCACCGAACAAATCCACTGATTTTTTCTTCTTCCTCTTGAAAATCCTCGGTAGGTGATGCTGTATTATCAATAACAGGATCATCGGTATCTGTATCCTCGGAGGCAGTATCATCGCTACCTGCGTCCATCAATTTAGTTAAGGGTATGGCAGGAGAGTTGGCAGAAAGGTTATTGAGATCTATATCCAATTTGTTAAGATCTGCACTGTACAAGGCCGCCCGTTGCAAGATATCCTTAGTGTGCTCACCTTCTCCCTCTTGTACTACTTTCAGTGCCATCAAACGATATATAATTTCAGCATAGGGGACTTCATCCGCCCACTGTTGCAATGCGTTCATAGATACTTCTTTTAAGAGTATCGGATTGTCCAGATATTCACGAATGGTTTTTCTCATGATGGATATTACCAATTGGTAAATGCTTTGGTAAATATATCTTGCAATATCTGGTCAAAGATATTGTCTATTAATTCATCTTGCACATCTTCGAGGTTTTTATCGTTTTCAAAGTCCTCAAAAAAAGAAAATGACTGAGACCAATTATCTTCCTGATCCAGATTATTGACATACGATACTTGTACTACGATCGTGAGGCGATTTAATGTGCTTCCAAATTGGACTTGATCATTATTGGCATTTCTCTCAGGTGAAACTGACTGTACATTGTAACTTGATATGGATCCCGAAAACTCAATGTCCGGCAGGGTCTCATCATAATCTAACCGGGTATCCTGGGTCACTACTATTCTAAAATCATCGGCAAAGCGTTGTGCAATATCCGGAGGTGCATTGGGAACTGAATTCTGAAATTGATCGATGTAGTAAGTATTGACAGTAGGAGGAATAGATATCCCTTTGAGCGAGTAGCATCCACTGCAAGGCATTGAAATCAGGGCTGCAACGACCAGTACGTAGCTCATTTTACATATCATAATACTTTATTTTGCGATAGAGTGTTCGTTCAGATATACCAAGTTCCTGGGCTGCTTCTTTACGTCTGCCGTTATATTTCTTTAGAGCTTTCGAAATAAATTCTTTTTCCATTGACTCGAGTGATAGATTGTCTTCTACTACTTCACTTGGGTCATAAGTCCCTTGCTCCACCAAGACAGGAGTGTTGGCGTGTTCTTCCTCCGGAATGTAGATATCATCGGCCAGTTGTCCCGACTCTTCAACCATCTTATTAAAGCTTGGATCGTGACGCGTATAATCAATGGGGATGCCATCGGTAGAGCCTAATTTCAACTGATGCAGGTTTTTAATCTGTGATACATCCAGATTATTGGTTCGAATCAACTCAAATATGAGAGACTTTAAATCATTGAGATCGTTTTTCATATCAAAAAGCACCTTGTACAACAATTCACGTTCGTGAAAATAGTCTTCGACGCCTTGGATTTTTGGGAGATTGCGTTGGACAATATTTGGTAAGATTTCAATCAACCGATCTGTCGTAATCAACTTTTCCTCGGAGAGAATAGAGAGTTGTTCTACGACATTTCTCAACTCCCGGACATTGCCGGGCCAAGCATAATTGATAATCATGGACTTGGCCTCCGGATCTAATTGAATCGGATCAGTTCGATATTTCTCGGCAAAGTCAAGTGAGAACTTTCGAAAAAACATAAAGATATCTTCTTTGCGCTCCTTCAACGAAGGCATCCTGATGGGCACCGTATTGAGTCGATAGTATAGATCCTCTCTGAATCTTCCTTTTTTAACCCGCTCCAGCAAATCCACATTGGTTGCAGCGATAACACGGACATCGGTCTTTTTTACAGTCGAAGACCCTACTCGGATATATTCCCCTGATTCCAATACACGCAACAAATAGGCTTGGGTATCCAAGGGCATATCACCAATCTCATCTAAAAATATAGTTCCGCCATTGGCTGTCTCAAAGTAACCTTTACGTTCGCCGATCGCTCCGGTGAATGCGCCTTTGTCATGTCCAAACAATTCTGAGTTGATCGTGCCTTCAGGCAATGCTCCGGTATTGATGGCTATAAATACATTGTGTTTTCGTGCACTCAGTTGATGAATAATTTTGGAGATTACTTCCTTCCCTACCCCACTGGGGCCTTGTATCAATACGGTCAAGTCTGTATTGGCAACTCGCAATGCCTTGTCCAAGGCACGATCCAATAATTCAGATCTTCCTATAATATCAAATCTCCTTTTAATACTCTGTATATCCATGCATTTAAATTGCGGGATTCATGATTTTTGTACCGGAAGTAACAATATGTCCCTTGAGCGTTGCACTGGTCACTTCATCAATATGTACTTGTACATATATGCCGGGTTTTACACCTTGTATCTTGGGAAAAATCACGACTTTGTTCTGACTGTTGCGTCCTTTAAAGTCCGCTTTGGACTTTTTAGAATCACCTTCGACGAGCACCTTGAAGGTCTTGCCCAAATCTCTAAGATTGGATTGATAAGACAAGGCTCCTTGAAGGGCTACGACTTCTGATAATCTTCTTTTTTTTGTCTCTATAGGTATATCATCGGGATATTTTCTCGCTGCCAATGTGCCGGGACGTTCAGAATAAAAAAACATATAGGACATGGTATATCCCGACCACGACATCATCTCCAATGTCGCTTGGTGATCTTCCTCTGTCTCCGTACAAAATCCCGTTATAATATCAGAAGATATAGCGCAAGAAGGCAAAATACGCCGGATATTTTCGATACGTTCACGATACCATGTTGCGTCATATGTACGATTCATAAGTAGCAAAATCCTAGAGCTTCCGGATTGAACAGGGAGGTGAATATAATCACAGATGTTCTCATATCGCGCCATCATGTGGAGTACATCATCCGTCATATCCTTGGGATGAGAAGTACTGAAACGAATGCGAAGATCAGGATGAACTTGAGCTACCATCTCCAGTAATTGGGCAAAGGTGACAGTTGTTTGGTGTTCTGGATGCATCCACTTATAAGAATCCACATTCTGACCCAACAGTGTCACTTCACGAAAGCCCCGCTCATATAGATCACGTGCCTCAGCTACAATGCTAAAAGCGCTTCGACTCCGCTCTCGTCCCCGCGTATATGGGACTACACAGAAC
>JAJRXG010000190.1 GCA_024276375.1 Bacteroidota bacterium
AAACATCTTTCTACCTGCGACCTTCCCTTCTAAGCGCAGATAGAATCGCAGGGCTTTAACGTTTTTCTCAAATACCCAGAGATACATAGGTGATTCCGGTCTTTGGTTAGTGACCCATCGGCCAGCACAGGATAAGAGTAGCGCCCCTATCCCTCGACCATATCGATCAGGTTGTACATGAAGGTTATCCAGATATGCTCCCCAACGCTGATGATAATCCAAAAAAGTGCATACAAATCCACTCAAGCTACCTTCCTCTTCAGCAAGAATAACACTTTGTTTGGGAGGTATGAGCTTCAATCGCTCTGTCCAAACATCCAATCGATCCTGATCGACTTCTTCATCCAGATATCGGTCTTTAAAAATACCGCGATTATTGATTTTCCAACTCAATGCATGGAGTCTAGCTATATCGTAAAGATCCTCCATACAAGCATTCCGTACTGATATCATGGATCGCTCTATGCTGATGTATCAGGAGTATATGTGGACTTCAGATGCAGTTCCTCCAGTTGCTCTTCTGATATCACACTCGGACTATCGATCATCATGTCTCGTCCTTGATTATTCTTGGGAAAGGCGATAAAGTCTCTGATTGAATTTACACCATTCATCACTGCGCAGAGACGATCAAAACCAAAGGCAATACCTCCATGCGGAGGAGCACCATATTCAAATGCACCTAAGAGGAAACCAAACTGTTCTTCTGCCTCTTCCTTAGAAAATCCCAGCAGGTCAAAATTTCGTGATTGCAGATCTCTATCATGGATTCTAATGGATCCTCCTCCTATCTCTACTCCGTTAATCACCAGATCATATGCATCTGCACGCAGAGATTTCATGGTCTCGTGATCTCCTGTCAGCATGCGTGCTTCATCTTCTTTTTTGGGAGCTGTAAAGGGATGATGCATAGCATGAAAGCGCTCGGACTCTTCATCCCACTCAAGCAACGGAAAATCTACCACCCACAGGGGATTGAATACATTGGGGTCGATTAGACCCATACGTTGACCCATCTCCAATCTTAACTCACTTAACTGTTTGCGGGTTTTATCCTGCTCGCCAGACAGGATCAACAACATATCACCGGGGGCGGCATCAAAAGCCTTGCCCCATTCATTTAATTGTTCATCGGAGTAAAATTTTCCGACTGATGATTTGATACTTCCATCATTGCCATACTTGACATATACCAATCCCTTAGCACCTATCTGCGGTCGCTGAAGCCAAGAAGTAAGATTCTTGATATCCTTGTTAGAATACTGATCGGCTTGACCTTTGGCACAAATCCCAACAACCAACTCGGCATTATCAAAAACGCCAAACCCATATCCTAGAGTCTGTTCATTGAGTTCTACAAATTGCATATCAAATCTTGTATCCGGTTTGTCGGATCCATATCGAGACAGTGCTTCATCATAAGACATTCGTGGAAATTGTGGTAAATCTACGTTGCAAAGTGTCTTGAACAGCGATCGAGTCAAACCCTCAAAAGTCTCAAGTATCTCATCACGGGTCACAAAGCTCATTTCACAATCGATCTGCGTAAACTCCGGTTGTCGATCTGCCCGAAGATCCTCATCTCTGAAGCATTTCACAATCTGGAAGTATTTGTCCATACCGGCAATCATTAAGATCTGCTTAAAAGTCTGAGGTGATTGCGGCAAGGCATAGGCTTGTCCGGGGTTCATGCGACTGGGGACAATAAAATCTCTCGCACCCTCTGGTGTACTCTTGATCAATACGGGTGTTTCAACTTCGATAAAACCCTGTTGATCCAAGTACTTACGTGTCTCAATGGCAAGCTTACTACGGAAGATCAGATTTTGTTTTATAGCATTGCGTCTGATGTCTAAATACCGGTATTTCATTCTCAAGTCATCCCCTCCATCGGTATCATCCTCAATGGTAAATGGGGGCACTTTTGATTTATTGAGTAGATCGAGGGAGGTCACCTCTATCTCAATTTCTCCGGTAGGGCGATGAGGGTTCTTATTGCTTCGCTCCCGTACCTTGCCGGTAATACGAATCACATCCTCACGGCCAAATTTGCGAGCTTGAGAACACAGGTCTGCATCGTCCTCCATATTAAAGACCAACTGTGTAATACCATATCGATCTCGGAGGTCTAGAAAAGTCAAACCTCCAAAATCCCTACTCACTTGAGTCCATCCGCTGAGGGTCACTTCTTGTCCTACATGATCCATTCTCAGCTCTCCACAATTGTGCGATCTATACATATCTTGTGCCATTGATTCAAAAATGAAGCGCAAATTTACACTATTGGAGCACCAAAGGAAGGGATTTGAGATCAATAAGAACTTATACGCATTGTTTAAGATAAATCATAAAACATTGTTCAGAGGCTACCGTTACTCAGAAGGTCTTGTAAATTTGAGGCTCAGAAAAAAGATTGAAGGACTATAAATCTTCATTTCATACCTAAGAAAAGAAAAATATGTCACAAGAATATACATCAGATGTTCAAGCGGTAGAAGGACTGGCAAAGGCTTATGAGGATCTAAAGTCAGAAATCAGCAAGGTGATCATAGGTCAAGACAAAGTGGTCAAGTCAGTGTTGATATCACTTTTTAGCAATGGTCATAGTCTGTTGGTTGGGGTACCGGGACTTGCCAA
The DNA here is from genome assembly GCA_024276375.1 of Bacteroidota bacterium. Lineage (GTDB taxonomy): Bacteria > Bacteroidota > Bacteroidia > Chitinophagales > Saprospiraceae > JAJRXG01. The sequence continues at coordinate 2,638 of JAJRXG010000190.1, forward strand.
GACTCTGCTTGTCAGTACGATTTCGGAGGTACTTGATTTAGAGTTTAAACGCATACAGTTTACACCGGATCTGATGCCTTCTGATATTACGGGTTCGGAGGTGTTGGATGAAAGTCGCCGTTTTAAGTTCAATAAGGGACCTTTGTTTGCCAATATTGTTCTGGCTGATGAGATCAACAGAACGCCACCTAAGACTCAAGCGGCACTTTTGGAAGCCATGCAAGAACGGAGTGTGACAGTTGCCGGGCAACGTTTTTTGTTGCCGCAACCGTTTTTTGTTTTGGCAACTCAGAATCCCATTGAGCAAGAAGGAACATATCCGCTTCCGGAGGCTCAGCTTGACAGATTTATGTTCAACATTCAATTGACATACCCTTCTTATCAAGAAGAATTGACGGTCGTAAAGAATACCACATCCCAACACAAAGCCGACTTAGAGCACATTCTGAGGGCAGATGAAATATTGTTTTTCCAACAATTGATCCGTAAGATACCTGTATCCGAAAATGTATTGGAATATTGTGTTTCATTGGCTTCAAAGACGAGACCGGGGACAGAGCGCGCCACAGATATGGTCAATAATTACATCAGTTGGGGAGCAGGCCCACGAGCTTCTCAATACCTATTGTTGGGAGCGAAATGCCATGCTGCAATATCGGGAAAGTTTTCACCGGATATTGAAGATGTAAAAGTGATAGCAAGTGATATATTGAGACACCGTATCGTCCGCAATTATAAGGCAGAAGCAGAGGGATTGGATGAAGATCAGATCATTGATGCATTGTTATAAACAGGCATACATACACCCGCATTAGTGATAAGTACATCTTAGGATCAGAATCACTTATATTTATGCGTGGTAATGATGTTTCAAAAGTCAATACATGAACAGGACTACTAAATTTTATTATTCGCTTATACTATTGAGCCTTCTTGTCTCATGTCAAGGAGTTGAAAACAGACTCCAGATCAAGTCTAAGGCACTTGGTGTTATGAATGATATTGTAGTCATCTGTGATGAGGATATCTGGTTTAGCGCTGTGGGGGATACGATCAAGTACTTGTTTGAAGGGGTTTATCCCTTGACACCGAGACCTGAGCCTATATTTGATTTACGACAGTTTACTGTGGAGGATATTACGCTCCAGCCCCTGAAGAAAGAATTGCGTACCTATATGGTTGTCGCCAACCTCGCCGATAAAGATTCAGAAACGACGCAGATGGTTAGAAAAGATCTCGGCGAGGAGAGATATCAACGGGCGTTGGTAGATCCCACTTTTACTACTTCGGTCGGAAAGGATAAATGGGCACATGGTCAAATCATCCTATACGTATTTGCCAATGGAGTGGACAATTTAACTAAGGCTATAGAAAGCAACTTTGACAAGTTATCATCTCGTGTCAATGAGCACGATGCCTTTCAGTTGTTTCAAACGACTTATGCAAGAGGAAAAAATGAAGGATTAAAAAAGGAGCTTTTAGAGAAATATGGAGCGGAGATTACCATTCCGATGGATTTTAAAAGAGCCCTTGAGAAACCTGAAGAGGACAAACTAATATGGTTTAAAAAGGATACGAAGGATGGGGCGATGAATATTGTCATAAGACAATATGACTATACCGGTCCTGATATGCTTACTCCGGAGGCAGCCAAGAAGCGGTTTGATGCTTTTGGGATCTATGTATCTTCAGCGCAACCCGAAACATATATTGTTATCAATAATCAAGATCTGCCTGTTTTGACTTTTGACAGAATCATTTCAGGACATTACGCCCGAGAGTTTAGAGGTATATGGGAAATGGAGAACGATTTTTTTGGCGGACCATACCAAGGTTACGCCATCGTCAATGAAGTTCTCGGCAAGATGATCACACTGGATGGGTTTATCTTCGCTCCCGGTCGTCGTAAGCGGGACATGATGCAACAGATTGATACCATCGCCAAGAATATCAAGTGGTGATCATAAATTGGGCGATCAGTTAGGTATGCTCCGAGAGGGCATTGAGTTGAGTCCGCTCTGCTTTCAATCTAATCCTCCATGCATAAGATTAGCATGAAGAAAGTCGCTCATTTTAGTATAAAGATGTATGCGTGCATTGCCACCATATATGCCATGATTGCGATTGGGATAGAGATATGTGTCAAATTGTTTGTTGGCATTAATGAGCGCATTGGCCATCTCCATGGTATTCTGAACATGGACATTGTCATCCGCTAATCCATGCACTAGGAGATACTTACCCTTCAACCTCTTGGCAAAATATACAGGAGAGTTGTCTGCATACCCATGAGGATTTTCTTCTTCGGTTCGCATATAGCGCTCTGTATAAATGGTATCATACCACTTCCAATTAGTTACCGGAGCAACTGCTATGGCTGCCGCAAATACATCATTACCCTTAAGAATACACAGCGATGACATATACCCGCCATAGCTCCAACCAAATATCCCAATCCGATGAGCATCTACATAGGACAATGATCCGAGATACTTAGCAGCTTCAATCTGGTCTGTTGTTTCATACTTGCCCAATTGTAGATAGGTCATTTTTTTAAATTCCTCTCCTCTCGCTCCCGTACCGCGTGGATCTATACAAGCGACTATGTATCCCTGTTGCGCTAGCATCTGATACCAAAAATAGTTAGATCCACCCCAACGATCTACCACTTGCTGACTTCCCGGCCCACTGTATTGCGTCATAAAAACAGGGTACGTTTTATTGGCATCAAAATGTGGTGGGTTGATCATATACCCATTGAGTTGTACTCCTTCAGAGGTCTCGAAAGTAAAAAACTCTGTTGGCGACAGTTTATACTCCTTTAGTTTTGTAATGAAGGCTTGATTATCTTCCAAAATACGTACTTCCTTGCCCTTGCGATCATACACCGTGTAAGTAGTTGGCACGCCGGTACGACTATGTCTCAAAGTATAGTAGTCATAGGTCGAGCTAAAACTTGCTTCATTCCATCCGGATTGCTTGCTGAGTTTTTGTTTCTTTTTGCCATTGCCCTTCATCACATATATATGACGTTGAAGCGGAGACTCTTCAGCTGTTTGATAAAAGATTCTATCATTGTTTTCATCTACACCATAAAAACCCGTTACATCAAAGTTGCCTTTGGTCAAAGCGCGGATTTCTTTCCCGTTCATATCATATTTGTAGATATGATTATAGCCATCCTTCTCACTCGTCCATATAAAGTGCTTGTCATCATTTAGAAAAGTAAGATTGTCATGAATATCTATATAATACTTATTTTTTTCTTCCAGCAACAATGAGGTCTTTCCCGTCCTTACATCGGCATTTAATAACTGTAGATGATTCTGATGTCGATTCATTTTAAAAACGCATACGATATTGGGGTTTTGTGTCCATTTTACTCTTGGGATATACATTTCAGTCATATCTCCCATGTCGATATCCAACCGAGTCTCACTGGTCAAATCATATATATGAGCACTGACATCCGCGTTTTTAGCACCCACTTTGGGATATTTAAAGGTTTGATATTCAGGATATATCTCGTTGTGATATCTCGTCATCGTAAATTCAGGCACCTCAGATTCATCAAATCTAAGATATACGATCTTCCTACTATCGGGAGACCAATATAATGCCTTGACAAATCCAAATTCTTCTTCATATACCCAATCCGTAATACCATTAATGATGGTGTTGAAGGCGCCATCATCTGTTACGGGTAGCGTCGTTTGATCCGACAGATTATAGTAGTAGATATTATTTTCATAAACATATGCCACCTTACTGGCATCAGGAGAGAAGGTTGCATTCATTACCTTGCCTTCTTCATATAAAGCATGAAGTTTTTTGGTTTTCAAATCATATATGTGATACTTGGCGAGATACGATCGCCTGTATATGGATTCGGATTCACTCTCAATCAGAATCATGGTCTCATCGTGGTTGAATTCATAGCCATCCATATTTCCATCAAAACCCAACTGACCCTTGATGGTGTTGGCGTCAAAAAGGTCTGAGACAAAGGCTCCCGTTGTGATATCATATTTCTTGACAACATTGTCTTCCAGACGAGTATAGTGGCGGCCATCATTGAGGAAGTTGAAGCCCGGAACTGATTTGGGATAGAACTCATAGTTCTGCCAGATGGCTTCAAGTGTTACTTTTTTTTGAGCTTGCACATTGATGCCGAAGCAAAAGAGCACAACTATGAAATGCCATTTATTCATTTTAGTACAATTTGAGTGTCATCGAAAAAATTAAAATCACATTTGCGCCCCAATTTAGTGTTTTTTATACCTATTGTGAATCGCGATACCTTATAAGGTTTTCTTAAAGGCCGTGAAGTTGACATCACTTTCCGATCCGGCTATACACCAGAAACAACAAGAACATCAATACAATGCCTTCAACAGGTCTTACGATATGATAGGTAACATTGGGTGCTACCGTTGACCAAAACCCCGATATCTCCTTGCTGACCAATTGATACGGTACCGTTTCACTTGGATAAATGCTCAAGATCCCCATCATCCAAAGGATGCCGACTATTCCAAACATAGCCATAAGACCTATGATACCGGAGGATCTATACCAAGGCCGATGAGATCGATCCTCAATCTTAAAACTCCTAATGAGCAACAGTCCAAAAACAGCGCCCACAAGATTGGTTAAGACATCATTCCAATCATAATATCCAGTATCTTGAGGGGCGAGATAAAAATTCTGATAAGCCTCATCAATGGCTCCCGCTATCGTAGTCCATATCAATGTCGATGTATAGCTACGGATCAGAGGAAATATCAATAGTGCAAATCCAGCATACTGTGGAAAATGAATCACCTCGATATTGATGACAAACAACATATTGACAATAAGAATTGCCAAGAATACATTGAGGAGCATGTAGATCCACAATTTATCCTTATCGGGACATTGGATACTTTTCTTGACAAATACCCAAGCGTAGAGGCCCAACACAAGAAATGCGATTATGGCTACATACAAGTTGTATTGATCTCGAGTGATACCTTGAAATACCACATCATTGAGAAACGACCCGAACTTCTTGTGTGGCAGAACGACCAATACATAGTACAACAGTACAAGAAAAAGATTGAGTATCGGACGTCCGGACATCCAGGTGATATAGGCACGCATAGATTATAAATTGGCGTGAAGGTATAAAAGACTATTCTTGCTCAAGCGAAAAGGAGTACAAAACAATTGCGATTTTAAACATCATAAGATCGGCGATACTAGGAGCGAGCAATGGTCTCAAGGGCGTCCACCAAATGATCTAACTCTTCATGATTGGTGAAAATATTAGGACTGATCCGGACGCCTCCGCCCCAACTACCACCCACAGATTTAGTATGTATCTTATATTTTTCGTTCAAGATGCTTCT
>JAJRXG010000191.1 GCA_024276375.1 Bacteroidota bacterium
TGCTTGGTTGAAAAAAGAAGATTGGCTACGTACTCAAGAGGATTGGGAAGATGTAGAGGATGAGAAAGATGAAAAAGAAGATGACAATGATAGCTTGCTCGTTGCCATTGACATAGACAATATTCACGAACGATTAGTCCAAGTGACACATCTTCCCGGCAACGAATGGAATCTTGGAATTTCGAAAGATGGAGAGACATTTTACTTTTCAACCAATAGGAGTTCCAGAAATGGCGGCGGCGGAAAACCGGAGTATCGGAAAGTCAAGTGGAACGGGGAGGACATGACAAAAGTGCTTTCGAATGGCAGCATAGGCTCTGTGCAATTTGATAAAAAGGGAAAGCATATTTATTATCGCAAACGAGGGACTTTGTCTAAAATGTCTGCAGATGGCAAAAAAGTGACTTCCCTACCATTCAAAACTAAAACAATCGTGGATCACCATGCCTTGCGCGAACAGATATTTGATGAAGCTTGGCGTATCTTGCGTGATCGATTTTATGATCCTGACTTTCATGGGCGAGACTGGAATGATCTCAGAAATCGTTACAAAGACCGTGCTATTGCAGCTTCTACCAAGCAAGATTTTATGTATGTTTTTAACCTAATGCTTGGTCAAGTAAATGCGAGTCACATGGGTCTCTACGGATCGGGTCATGAGGAAACACAAGAAATCCAAACAGGCAGATTAGGGGTCGAATTGAAGCCACATGCCTTGGGCGTGGAAATTGTAAAAGTCATTCCCAATAGTCCCGTTGATAAGGCGGATAGCAAACTTGCTGTCGGCGAAGTCATCACAGCCATCAATGGCATTCACATTGGCAAGCAAAACGTGTACTGGTTGCTGAATGAAACGGCCAATGAACGTATCAAACTCTCTATATCAGGAGTGGACGGTAGTCGTGAAGTAGTCATCCGCCCCAAGGGATCGATGAGAAATCTACTCTATGAAGAATGGGTGGACGAACGGAAGGAGCTTGTAAATGCTTATTCTAATGGTAGGCTGGGTTACATCCACATCAGAGGTATGAATTGGTCAAGCTTTGAACGTTTTGAACGTGAATTGATGGCTAGCGGATATGGCAAGGACGGAATCGTTATCGATGTCCGTTATAATGGGGGAGGATGGACAACTGATATGGTGATGACTGTACTCAATGTACAGCAACATGCATATACCATTCCTCGTGGAGCTTCAGATGACTTGGCCAAAAATCACACTCTTTTTAGAGAGCATTATCCCTATGGAGAACGTCTGCCGCTATCATCATGGACGAGACCTTCTATCGCATTGTGCAACTCAAGCAGTTATAGCAATGCAGAGATATTCTCTCATGCCTTTAAGAATCTAAAACATGGTTCTCTTGTAGGTACGCCTACATTCGGAGCGGTCATTTCAACAGGGGGACATGGATTGCAAGATGGTTTTTTCGTCCGCTTGCCGTTCAGAGGCTGGTATGTAAAGGCAACGGATCAAAATATGGACTTTGCTCCCGCCGTACCGGATTATATTGTGCACAATCCTCCGGGCATTAAAGCAACAGGAGAAGATCCTCAATTGCACAAGGCAGTAGATGTATTACTCGGTCAACTGGATGGGCAGTAAGTCGGATCATACATAATCCTCATCAAA
>JAJRXG010000192.1 GCA_024276375.1 Bacteroidota bacterium
ATAAGAATTAATATAACGAGGAACTACCTCCTCCGGAATTCCCAAATCAACAATCTCTCCATTCGTAATGACACACATCCTGTTACAATACTGTTCAATCAATGCCATCTCATGACTTACCAAAACTATGGTTTTCCCTTGAAGGATACGCTCCTTAAATTTTTGAGAAGACTTGTGCCGAAAGGCTTCATCACCTACACCTCCAAAAAATTCATCTATCAATAGTATGTCCGCTTCAACATGCATTGCTATAGCAAAAGCCAATCTACTTACCATTCCACTACTATAGAATTTGATCGGAGTGTCAACGTGTGTTTCTAAATCCGCAAAATTAAGTATTTCATGAAACTTGCTACCGATCTGCTTAAATGTGAGCCCCATAATAGAGCCATTCACATAGATGTTGTGACGTGCACTCAGATTGGGGTCAAAACCCATCCCTAATGCCAGTCGCAAAACCTTGCCATATGTACAAATGGTAGCACCCTTATCAGGCTTAATGGCCCCAATAATTAACTTTAACAACGTTGATTTACCACATCCATTATGCCCAACAATACCGAAAAAGTCTCCTTTATAAACAGTCAAGTTTATATCAGTGAGTGCTTTAATTTCTTTTTTGTAATTCCTTCCAGAAACAAGATTTCTTAACCGTTCTCGAATTGTATCGTTGGACTTCTCACGTATCCAAAACGTCTTGCTCAAATTGTTTATTTGTATGGCGATTTCAGAACTCACAACAATTATAATTTTTCCAAAGCTAAGCCTCCAAATTTTTTAAACACAAACACCCCTATCAAATAAAACACAAAAGAATACAATAAATTTACCCAAAGCCAATACATGTTCATATCATAACTATCCATTACAATTCCTCTAATATTCATTATTATTCCTAAAAAAGGATTGAGAAATCCAACAATAGGTGCCTTATCTAAAATTACATTGGGTTCAAAAAAACTCCAGAAACCCAAAATCCTGTCAATATCGTCATATCCCAAAGATGTGTGATATCCTTAACAAAGGGTTGTAAAGTGGACAGTATCAAAGAAGCTCCCATGGTCATTAAAAATAGCGTCAAAAAGACAATGGGCAAATAAAAATATAACCAAGTAATGTGCTCTCCAAACAACCATGCTATAACCAAAAAAGCACTGAAATTGAATAAAAAAGCAAAAAATACACTGGCCACATGTGAAAAATACAAGTCGAGATGCTTGAATTGCACGTTCTCTATCAAATAACTTTTGGACTGAAGTATTCCGATACTCCTTGATGACCCTTCGGCAAACACCATCCAAGTCACAATGCCTCCAAAGAGAAATAATCCAAAGCCTTCCTTATCATATCCCAGCAAATACTTAAAAGCCACATAGTATAGACAGGCTTCAAACACGGGTTTAATCAGTGCCCATAACAATCCCAATCGATCATTGTAATATCGACTCTGAAAGTCCACTTGCGCAATCTTCCAGATCCGCTCCAAGCGATTGTTAGAGGGTAGATATTGGGCAATTCTATTGATCATTGTCAGCTATCATTCAATTCTCCATAATAATCCCTACGAAAATAAGATTCTTGCTGAACCTATCGCCAGTTGTTTATAATATATATCCTTTATTTTCGCACCCATGCGCATAGGAATCATAGCAGATGTATTGGATCAACAGTATGCGGGTATCTACTACTATACCAAGCATCTTATAGGTGGGTTGCTCGCATTGGATAACAACGAACATGAATACTTCCTAATTAGATCTCATCAAGGCAAAGAGGGCTATGACTGTCAAGAGATCATTATACGGCCTCATTCCTGGCCTGGATATCCCATTTGGCGCAAGCTCGTCCAAATCCCCCGTAAAGCAAAAGCCTTAGATCTGGATATACTTATCGAACCTGCACATTTCGGCCCCTTTAACTTACCCACGCATATCAAACGTGTGACAGTTATACACGACCTGACACCACTGATTCATCCAGAGTGGCATCCTTGGTATAGTGCACTCGGTCACCGACTATTGATTAAAAAGATCGTCCATAATGCAGACCTCGTAATCACCAACTCACAGTACACCAAACAAGATATCGTCAAGTACCTCGACAAAAACGCTGAGGATATCATCGCCGCTCCACTTGGAATATCTGACATATTTACACCTAGCAAAAACGATCACACACTGGGTAAATATGGTATTTATAAGAAATATATACTCTACCAAGCTACCCTCGAACCAAGAAAAAACTTGATCAATCTTGTGCAAGCTTATGAGATATACCGTACTCAGAACCCATCATCCGTTCTTCAACTCATACTCTCAGGCAAGAAAGGGTGGAACATCTCAGACTTACATAACAAGATACAAGCTTCTCGATTCAAGGACGACATTATCCTACTGGGTTATGTAGAAAGAGAAGATATGCCTGCTCTATTCACTGGTGCGTCTTTATTCATTTACCCATCATTGTACGAAGGATATGGTATGCCGATCCTCGAAGCAATGGCTTGTGGTACAACTGTCGCTACCTCGGAGGTAAGTTCTTTGCCCGAAGTGGGAGATAAGTATGCACTATACTTTAATCCTCAAGATTGCCATCAAATGGCAAGTACAATCAAAAAAGCACTAACAAGCACACCACACAATAGACAGGCACAAATAGCATACGCCAAATCATTTACTTGGCTTAAAACAGCACAAATTGTACAAAATGCTCTTGAGAATCTTTAACAGCGTTTCAATAATATCTGAACCTCAGAAAACTCAAAAAAAGCTTAAAGGAATCTCTTAATTCGTATCTAAAACCAAAAAGAACTCTTCTTTCTTGATATTATTATGACGGAAACTTCGCCATTAAGCGCTTAAGATCATTGCTTAGAAAAAACTCCGATGGAGCTAAAAAGTTATCTTGGTATCCTATCCTTCCTTCATACTTCTGATAAAACATACTTCTTGCTTGCAATGCTTTCCTTATATCCTTTTTGAAAAAACGATATACGGTATGTCTATGAAGGTTCAACAAGTGAAACTGCAATGTAAACAATCCAAAGAGGAATAATAAAATATACTTTCCAAAAGCAAAAGGAATATTAACCAACAAAAAACGCCTAGGCATTAACTTGATATAGGTGTAAAAGATGTTGGTCTGAATGCGTTGCAAAAAGAGATCATTCTTAACTTTATTGATGGATCTACTGATCTTGTGATATACAATAGCCGATGGATCAAAAATACATTCGTATCCCAACAATTTGGCACGTAATCCAAACTCAGCATCTTCGTATCCCGTATTAAAATATAAATCAAAAAAACCAATCTCCTGAATCATAGAGACCCGATAAAGTGCAGCGCCACCACAAGCTCCGATGTTAGATTGAACGGTAGAATA
>JAJRXG010000015.1 GCA_024276375.1 Bacteroidota bacterium
CAATCGTCCAAATGCCGCTGCTTCAGCTTCATAGGGAGTTAGATTTTGTCCTTCTCGGCTACTTAGCTTAATTATTTCGGCGATAGCCAAAGGGGCTTTTTGGGCAATTTTCTTTAGTAAGGCAATCGCAGTGATCACCTCTTCTCCTTGGTCGCATAGTAGATTGACTAACCCCAGACGGAATGCTTCCTGTGCATCAATCATATCACCTGTGAGCAATAACTCCAAGGCTTTACTTGAACCGACTAACTGCGCTAAACGATGGGTACCACCATATCCGGGTATGATACCCAGATTTACTTCCGGCTGACCAAACTTGGCCTTCGATCCGGCTATACGCATATGGCATGCCATTGCCAGTTCACAACCTCCTCCTAATGCAAATCCATTGATGGCAGCTACAACCGGTATTGGACATTGTTCTATATGGGCAAACACTTTCTGGCCTCTACGAGACAATTCCCGTGCTGTCTTTCGATCCAAATCCAAAAACTCCTTGATATCAGCCCCTGCAACAAATGCTTTTTCTCCTGAACCGGTGATGACTACTCCATGATGCTGACTAGTCCGGATATCCGTCGTAAAACACCGCTCCAATTCATCAAAAACGCCTTTGTTCAAAGCGTTCAATGCCTTAGGTCTATCTATGGTTACAATGAGGATGCCTTCATCCTCTTGTACCTTAATAAAATTGTATGTTGACATGTCTCATCAAATATAGGTGATACAATGTGGCTAAGATTTTGGGCCTATTGGGTATCCTTTTGAGTAAACTTTAAAATATTGGGACAAACTTTGAACTGCTCGATCACATCTACGGATGTGGACTTGATTTTCCCCTCCATCCAATCGTTAAAATACTCATTTTTCTTGCTCTCCTTTGCGTACTTTTTGATTTTGGCAAAATCTGTTTTAAGACTGGCACGGTGCGGCTTGGTCTGATGCTGTAGTTTGATGATTTTAAAGATTTTTTCGTCGCGTTCTTCCATCTCAACAACCTCTGTCATACCACCTACCTCGACATTTTCAATGGCAAAGTAAATCTGATATGGCAACTGTCCCGTTTCCCAGAAGGTATCACCGGTCTGTGGGTTGCTCATTCTTCCTGCATTGGAGTAACTTTGGGCATCCTTGTCGGAATGCAACTTGACCGCCACCTCAAATGACAAACTATCTACTTCAATCAACTGTTTGATTGAATCAAGAAAGCTCTTAGTAGCGGCAATATCTTCGGGGGTAACTTCAGGCTTAATAAGGATATGCCTCAGGTGGATGTTGTTTCCCCTTCTTTCTAAGAGTTGCAAAATATGATATCCAAACTGTGTTTCGATGATGTCTGATATTTCATCTACCTCAAGGCTATAGCCCATAGCTTCAAATTCGGGGACATAGGTACCTCTCTTGGCCCAACCCAGATCTCCACCATTGCGGCCGGAGCCAGGATCATCTGAGAAAATGGATGCCAATTCTTCAAAGCTCTCCCCTTCTTCCACAATTCTCATTCGAATACCTTCGAGCTTTGCCCTAGCTTTGTTTTTGACATGATCGCTAATATGCGTCTTAGTAGTTATCTCACCTATCTCAACTTCTGCCGGCAAATAAGGCAAGCTGTCAGCCGGGATTTGCTCAAAAAATTCAACCACTTCGATAGGTGTTATATCTACTTCGCTAATCAGTATATTCTGAATGCGCTCCTGAATGATTTCTTCCCTCAAGGGTTCGCGCATCTCCTCTGATTTTTCTGCTACTGTCTGACCATAGTACTGATAAAACCTAGCCTCATCACCCCCCATTTGACCTAATATATAACTGATTCGCTGATCCACTTGCGCATCTACCTCAACGTCCGTAACAATGATACTATCAAGTTTAGCTTGATCAATAAGGAGTTTTTTGACAATGAGTTGTTCTAATATATCACATTGGAGGCTTTCATCGTAATCCGGATTTTGGCTTGTAGCATATCCATACAACTCCTGAATATCTGAATAAAAGATATACTCACTACCCACTCTGGCTACGATCTTCTCCAGAATCAATGGAGATTGACCTATGGCACTCGATGACATGACAGCCATCAGGCTTAGTACACTAAAAAATAGTGTCGCGTCAAAGTTTAATAATGTTTTCTTGAAGTGCTTTTTCATATAGTTCTTCTTTGTATTTTTCAAGCAAAGCTTTACGTCGATTATACAACAACATTCGCTTTAATTGCGGTTCTATGTATGTTAACGGAGAATATTGCCCTTTGTCAACTTTTTGTGCTATTTTAAGATAATATTGAGCTTTAGTATCTAGCCGTCTTTGGGACTTTTCCCGCAAGGCTGTATTCAATGAGAACTTGGGATACCATCCTTTGATTTCGTCCCATGTTCTCCAAATACTAGTGTCTATCTCAAGGGCTTCGCCATAAGCGGAAGCAAATGTAATGATTGCATGCACTTCTTCTTGCTTCCAGTCTTTGTAAAACTGATCTAAGCTCTTAGTCTCGTTGGGAAATTTTACGTACATACCTCTGAACAAGGGTTCTCGAAGAATAAATTGAGACTTCATCTGATCGTAAAAATCCATCAACTCACTTTCAGCAATGAGTGTATCAAAACGCTCCTCTATGATTTTATTCTCAAGGCTGTGCATCAATAACCGTTGGCGGAAATCCGTAACGAGCTGTTCTATAGCTTCATCCGTTGAAAAATACCTTGCCGCTTCTCTCATCATGAGCTGATTTCTGATCCACTGATTGATATAACTCGTGGACATAGCCAGACTATCTGAGGGAGTATTGTATGCGTGAATGACTTGACGCACTGTACTTAGATTTAAAACACGATCACCAACCTTGGCAACGACGACATCTTCTGTATCAAGTAATTGCTCTGAGGGTTGGCAAGCAATATTTAAAAAAAGCACCCATACAACAATCCATATGATGGTACAATGTTTTCTTGTCACTTCAATCTTTTATAAGACTTCTCAAAGTTTTTTTCTTGATATTTACATTATATTCCTCTTTGAGTTCTTTCACCCAAAGTCTCTCTAACTCATCTTGATAGTCCGAGATGACATAGCCCTTTGCCTCCTTGAGCGTTTTCAGTCGTGCCGGTATGATTTCTTCTATTTTCTTAAAGGTTGTGATTTTTAGACCACTGTTGATTTTTGGGGTAGAAACGACACCAGGGTCTAAGGGGAGACCCCTCAATGTTTCTGCACCCGTTTCTACTACTTCCTCTGTGTACATGACCATCTCCCCTTTCTTGTTAAACTTCTTTTTCATTTCTTCCGGAGACAGCTCCTTGGCAGCTTTAAAGAATGGATGCACCTTGTTGGGGTCAGCAGTTCTAATGCTGTAATTGGTCAATTTTACTCGAGGCTTCCACTTATAATCTCTGCGATGCTTCAGGTAATATTCTCTCAATCCTGTGGTGTCGGAGGCGGCCATATCCCAGACCATGTCCTTAGTGATCTCAAACAAGAGAATACCTTCTTCGTATTCGCGCATCAGATTGCGAAAATCAGGATAGCGATCTTCCAGATGACTTTCCGCATAGGCTATAGCCATTTCGCCGACATATTCATTGTAGAGGTTTACGATGAGTTCTTCCAAATCTTGATTGCCTTTGGCACGCAACCTAGATTTTGTATTTTTTTTGCAAAAGTCAGCAAAGTCCACCAGACCATAGGACTTCCCATCATAAGAAAATAAGGTGATATTGGTGTACTGCGGTGGAGACCAAGAGTACTCATAAAAATGTTGGTCAAGGCTGTCAGAAAATACGCTTAAAAACTCTCTTCGCTCTTTAAAACCGGCTTCTTTTTGAAGTGATTGGATGACTTCATATTTTGCTTTTTGAAATCGGACGCCCTGTCTCATCTGGCCTTTTACCTTCTCTCGGATAGTGGCTTTGTCCGCCCCGCTGCGCTTGCTAATACGCCGTATGAGATGCCATCCTATTGAAGTTTTAACCGGTTGTGAGATGCCTCCGTCCGATAAAATAGCAAATGCCGCCTCTTCAAAGGCCTCTTCATATTTGCCGATGCCAAAGAAGCCCAAATATCCACCTTTAGATTTGGATTCATTGTCCTCTGAAACTTTTTGAGCGGCATCTTCAAACGAAATTTTGCCCTCCAA
>JAJRXG010000193.1 GCA_024276375.1 Bacteroidota bacterium
CACTACGATCTTCATTCCAACCAAAACGTCTATCGGCCTCATTATAGACCTCAATGGCTTCTTGTTCCATGTGCGCCTTGGCCAAGATTTGTGCCCAGCGCTCATATAGTCTTATATCACTCTTGGACTTGGCAACGGTACCATACAATTGCGCTGCATTCCTAAAGTCCAGTTCAGATTCATAGAGATTGGCCAGATTGATTTTGTACCAGATATTGTCTGGTTCAAATCGCACTGCCTTTCGGGCACTTTTCAGAGCGTCATCTGTTTTGTTCTGAGCCTGAAACACACGCGCTAACTCGTAGTGAATGGCAGCATTGGTCGGCTGTTCATCTAGGAGTCTCTCGAAAAGTTCCACTGCTTGATCATACTTTCCGATGATTTTTTTTTGATTTGCTTCAATAAATATGGCTTCTTGTGTGATCTCCTTTTCACTCAATCGCTGACCCCTGATGGTACCTAGGGCGCCGAAAATAACTATACAAAAGAGCACTGTCCTCATCTCACTTTAATAATGTCTCATTTAATCAATAACGGTCATAATTTACTTGTCATTGTCAAATATTGACTACTCGACGACAGAAATCTTCATCATATTGGTTCGAAATCTTTTTTCAATAGGCATAGAACCGGTATTTACAACGATTTCTCCAACTTGAACAACATGATTCTCTTTGAGAATGCTAATTGTATCTTCAATTGTTCCATCCGTTGTTGTAAATTTATCATAGAGAAAACATCTTACTCCCCAAACCAGATTGAGTGTTCCCAGTAATTCCGACGAACTGGAGAAGATGCAGATTTGCGCATCAGGGCGGTAACTCGATACTCTAAATGCTGTATAACCCGATACCGTAAGCCCGCATATGGCTACTGCTCTGACTTTTTCAGCAGTTTCAGCAGCCGTTACACACATAATATCGCTCAAAAACGTAGAAGACTTACGGTTGATCTTGGGTCTTTTATCACGCCATGAATAATGCTTTTCTGCCTCTTTCATAATGCGATTCATGGCGCGAACCGTTTCCAAAGGATGTTTTCCGACGGAAGTCTCTCCACTCAACATCACAGCATCTGCCCCATCAAGGACGGCATTGGCTACATCCGTAACCTCTGCTCGTGAAGGAGAGGGATTGGTCATCATGCTTTCCATCATTTGAGTGGCAACAATTACGGGTCTTGCCCACTGAATACATTTGCGAATGATATCTTTTTGAATGGTCGGAACGAGATGAATCGGAACTTCAACGCCCAAATCGCCCCTAGCAATCATAATGGCATTGGATGCCTTAATGATGGACTTGATGTTCTTAACCGCTTGAGGCTTCTCCACTTTAGATATTATTTTGGCACGGTGACCTCTACTGTCAATGATTGATCTCAAAGCATGAATATCATCAGCAGAACGAACAAAAGACAGAGCAATCCAATTGACAGGAAGCGTCAAGATAAAATCTAAATCTCGCAAATCCTTTTCTGTCAAGCACGGTAGAGAAACATCCGTATCCGGAAGATTGACCCCTTTGTTGGAATACAGTATCCCGGGATAAAGAGCTTTTAATTGAACAGTACTGACTCCATCCGTTGCGATTACCTCAAAAACGATTTTGCCGTCATCACACAAAACGCGCTCTCCTACCTTGACGTCCTTGGCAAAATCGACATAACTCATATAGACTTTTTGGGCATTGCCGATACCTTCCTCATTGGTAAAGGTGATGACCTGCCCTTCTTCGAGCGGGATACCTCCATCCTGAACTACACCTACCCGGAGTTTGGGCCCTTGCAAATCAGCAAGAATACCTATGTGGGTATTCAATTCTTTATTTAAAGCCAATATTTTTTGAAGAACGGCCTTGTGCTCTTCATGCGTTCCGTGCGAAAAATTTAGTCTAAATAAATCTACACCGGCTTTGATGAGAGCTTTCAATTGACTAGAACTGCTACTAGCAGGGCCTATTGTTGCTACAATTTTTGTTCTATGGTTCGCTATTTTCATGAGAAAGATAAATATTAATATGGAAAAATAAACTGACGCCCAAAGGGTAATACGCGACATCTACCACAGACAAAACCTTGTATGGTTTGAGAGCTCCAAGGGCTCAAAAACTAAGATGACTCATACCTCATGACGACTCATCAAAAATATAAAAAGTAAATTAAGCGGAACTTTATATATACCCGATTCCTTTAAAGTACGTACTTTGCACCAGAATTAAAAACATATTATCATGGCAGATGTTGCTGCAAAGGTTAAGAAAATTATTGTTGACAAACTAGGAGTTGATGAAGCTGATGTAAATCCAGAAGCTAGCTTTACGAATGACTTGGGAGCTGATTCTCTCGATACCGTAGAGTTAATAATGGAATTTGAGAAGGAATTTGATCTTTCCATTCCGGATGAAGACGCAGAAAAAATCGAAACTGTAGGAGATGCAATAGCTTTTTTGAGTAAATAACAGTACCCCTCTGATTATCGGGGAACAACACGGATATATCCACAGATTTCGAAAGATATCTGTGGATATTTTTTTTTTTTGGAACGCCCAAAAGATACATTTACGATATGCAAAGAGTCGTAGTCACAGGTATAGGAGCCTTAACCCCTATAGGAAACAACATAGAGGCTTACAAAGAGGGACTTCTCTCCGGTGTAAGTGGTGCTGCCGCAATCACTAGATTTGATGCCAGTCTCTTTAGAACACAGTTTGCATGTGAAATAAAAGACTTTAATATCGAGGACTTTTATGATCGAAGGACAGCTAGGCGGATGGATCCCTTTACGCAATATGCTATGGTGGTTAGTGATGAGGCCATAGCTATGAGTGGTGTAACAGAAAGCCCTCTTTTTGATCCCACCAGAGTTGGCGTCATATGGGGTAGTGGTATTGGTGGATTTGAAATATTGGAGTCAGAAATAACCAGAGATGCTATCAATAACGGCCCTCCGAGATACACCCCATTTCTGATACCCAAGTTAATTATAGATATTGCTGCAGGGCACATATCCATGAAGCACAATCTTCAAGGGCCGAACTATGCTGTTGTGTCAGCCTGTGCAACCTCAACCAACACAATCGCAAGTTCTTACGATACGATAAGATTGGGACGTGCTGATGTCATCGTTACAGGGGGTTCTGAGGCGGCTATAACACGTACCGGTGTCGGTGGATTTGCATCGATGAAGGCATTGAGCCCTCGAAACGATGATCCCGCGACGGCGAGCCGTCCATTTGATAAAGATAGAGATGGATTTGTCTTGGGTGAAGGTGCGGGAGCATTGGTTCTTGAGTC
>JAJRXG010000194.1 GCA_024276375.1 Bacteroidota bacterium
AAAGGAAGTCATAGATTCGGTCAAGCGGATATTGTCAGCGGGCATTCCCGTCATGGGGCATTTGGGTTTAACTCCCCAGAGCATTTACAAATTTGGGACTTATACAGTACGAGCAAAACAAGAAGAAGAGGCTCACAAGTTACTATCAGATGCTAGATTGTTAAACAAGGTGGGTTGTTTTGCTGTGGTGCTCGAGAAAATTCCTGCCATTTAGGGCAAGAAGTCTCCCAATCCATTGAGATTCCCACGATTGGTATTGGAGCAGGCAACAGTTGTGACGGCCAAGTATTGGTGTCTCATGATTTGTTTGGTATTACCAAAGGTTTTAATCCAAGGTTTCTGCGGAGGTATCTGGAATTGTATGACTTGATGCGTGATGCTGCTGCCCAATATGCTGCGGATGTCAAGAATGGCAGCTTCCCAAGTGAAAAGGAACAGTACTAGGATCCATTGTCGATTGTATTTATCCTTTTATTCCTTGGCTATTGAGCCATCGGTGGTACTTACGCGCGTTGCGGGCATGTTGTGCATTGCTTTTGGCAAATAAATGTCCATTGTTATACCCCGGTTTGGCACAGAAGAAGAGATAGTCATGTGATTCTGCATTTAATACTGCATCAATACTCGATATCGAGGGCATGCAAATGGGTCCTGGTGGGAGACCCTTATGGATGTATGTATTGTATGGTGTATCGACTTGGAGGTGTTTATTCAATACTCTTCTAATTTCAAAATCTCCAAGTCCAAATACTACGGTGGGATCAGCTTGAAGCGGAATTCCGGCTTTTAATCTATTGAGATAGACACCTGCCATTCTCGGTCTTTCGGACATTAGATTACTTTCTTTTTCTACGATAGAAGCAAGGGTTGATACTTCTCGCTTATTGAGTCCGATGCGTTGCAATTGTCTCTTACGTTGATCATTCCAAAATCGGTCATACTCTGCTCCCAAGCGATGGGCAAAAGATAGGGCATCCGTATTCCAAAAAAACTCGTACGTATTGGGGATTACCAAAGCGATAGCTGAGTATTGATCCAATTCATATTGTGACCAAAGATCCGGATTCATGAGCGCCTCGACAATCTCTGTAGAATCCGCTTCGATCGTCTTTGCGACCTTATGCGCCACATCTTTTATTGTCCGCGCAGTGCTGATGGTCACATTGACCGGAGTCTGCTGACCGGATCGTAGTTGCCCAATGAGTTGTCGATTGGCAACACGCGGGGGGATCACATAACGGCCGGGACGAACATTGTGATCATACTTCATCATTTTGGCTACAAGATCAAATGATCGCCTGTTAACAATTACCTCATTTTTATTCAGTAGTTCCTTGACCTCTGTGTAGGTTGCCCCAGAGGGAATGTATAGATCAAAAGATGTTTCATTGGTTGTGTTGGGACGAAAGATCCAAGCATAAGCAATCACAGCCATGCCCACAAGAATGACAAATAGGAGCAAACCAATCCGAAGCCAGATTTGTTTCATAGGGGTTATCTAAAAGATCAACGTTTGGTCGGTTGAGTCTCCATCATGATCATCTTCATTTGCATACCATTGTTGACACCAAAATCATGCCTCCCGATGTAAGACATGAGCTCACCATTGTTCTTGGCCAAAAAAGCTTTGGGCTCTTGAGTGATATCGTTGTCCAACAAGATCAATTGATCATCCTCCAAGCGAAAGTGATAACGTCCTCCCCCGATTGTCTTATCATAGATACCGTAGGTGTAAGTGAAGTCATCTTCATATTTGATCCAATACCCTTCATACTGACCTTCCTTAGATATTTTGCCGGCATTAAAGACAAACTCTGGATTCCAATACCATGCTGTGAGCATGGACATGGGTTTTTCCCCATTTTGAATTCTGAAATCAATGACCGTTCTTGCCTGTGCCCGGATAGCATCGACACTAGTATAGTTCCCTTTCTTCTGAATACTAATGGGAAAAATCTTCGCTTCATCTTGTTGAGGAGATTGCACTTGAGACGATTTGTCACCACTATTGCAGGATAGAAGGAATACAGTTGCCAGTAGGAGGTTAATAAAAATACGCGTATGCATTGTGATATAAAATTTTATGTTTGACCTATACAAACAATAAAAACCCAAAATCGAGTCATGTCATTGTTCAAATCTATAGCTAAATTTAAAGAAAAAGAAGGGCTTTGGGATTCTACAACCAAAATCCTCGTTGCTGTAAGTGGCGGAATGGATTCGATGGCCTTGTTGAAAATCCTCTATGATATGAAAATATCGCCGGGCGTAGCTCATGTCAACTATAAATTGAGAGGAGAGGATTCAACGGCTGATGCTGACCTCGTCCTTGATTTTTGTCAACAACTAGGGATTCCTTGTTATCTCCATGAGGTCTCCCAAGAAGAACAAATCAGCCTTGGAACTGAGAATCTCCAGAATACTGCCCGTAATATTCGATACCGTTTCTTTAATCACATATTGAAGCAAGAGGGTTATGACATTGTCGCCACAGCCCATCATAAAAATGACTTGGTTGAAACTTTCTTACTGCACGCTTTGAGAGGGAGTGGCCTCAAAGGGCTCAGAAGCATCCAACCCAAAAGCGGCAATATCGTGCGCCCAATGCTCTGCTGTACTCAAGAAGAAATCCAACAATATGCCCATATTCACAAGATTCCATTTCGCATAGATCGCAGCAATCTCACTGATCAATACAATCGAAACTATATACGGCGACATATACTCCCAAGTCTCCAAAAGCGGTGGCCACAGGCCATAACAACGATGACTACAAGTACCCAGAGGATATCAGAAGAGTACAACTTGCTTCAGCATTTGGTGCAAAATGCTAAAGCCAATTGGGTCAGCGACGATGGACGCACTATCCGGGTGGGACCTATTAGCCAATTAAGATATGTACCCGGTGCCACGAGTCTGTTGTACTATCTAACCACGCCGTATGGATTGACTCTATCCGCTATCCAAAATCTCCTTAACAATCCCCCACAAACAGGTAGTGACTACTCAACACATAAGTATCACATCATTCTGGATCGAGATTTTTTGACCATCCAAATAAAGCAACAAGTACACTTGGACTTCCGATACCTCATTGAAGGAGTTGGGCAACTCAATACCCCGATCGGTACAATTGACATCGACCAAGTATCGTCATATCAAAAAGAAAATCAAAAGCATATAGAGTATGTAGATGGTAGTAAAATCAATTTTCCTCTGACGCTACGTACTTGGCAATCTGGAGATACCTTTCTACCCATCGGAATGAAGGGAAGAAGCAAGAAGATCAGTGATCTGCTGATAGATGCTAAGATCAATCTCATTGATAAAGAGCATATTATAGTACTCGAAGATCGCAAACAAGATATTCTGTGGGTGGTAGGGCATAGATTGAGTCACAACTGTCGAATCACTGATAAAACACGACAAATTCTCAAACTCCAATGGTCTCCTAGTCAATCCAAAATATGATCCTGAATAAATGATATCAATTCTTTTTTGGGAATCACATGTCCACCTTCAAATTGAGATATCCGGACATTTAACTTCTGGTCATGTATTACATCCGTAATTTGATTGACAGTGTCTTTGGTGATAAAGTGATCCTTGGATCCATAATGAAGCATTACCTTCTTTGATTGAAGATACGAGTGGAGATGACTATACGATAAATCCTCCGGGATCCATCCAGCCCAATTGATAAAACTGTCAAACCTAGGTTGGCGTGCATGAATCCATCTCCACAAAGTCGCACATCCCTGCGAAAACCCAAAAAGAATGATTCGTACCCTAGATTGATTGACATGACGACAATATCGATTATAGATGCCGTCCAAATAATTGACGAGGTCTTCGATTTCATCATAACGGTCTTCACTGGTCATCCACGATGCAACGGGTGTATTGTTGGTATGCCAATAAAAACGGCTCAATCCCTCCGGAGCGATAACAAAGTGTTCGATAGGATCCAAGTGATCAAATCTGGATATCATCTTTCTCGCTAATTGTCCATAACCGTGGCACACCATCCAGATAAATTTGGTGTGTTGCTTATCCAGTGTTCCAAAGGTTGAATAATGTGCTGTTTTGCTAACCTGTAAAGTCCTGTGTCGAATACTCACTTTTCCGTTTTGTTTATGCACTTGTGCCTATCAAAAAATTATTGGCTCAGTTATTCTAAGACATTATCGGCGACTCGCCTCGTATCTTTAATTTTTTTAGAATACTTGGTATATACCCATGCTCGATCCTGATCTTTGAGATAGAGATCATGCATCGTACGGGCAGCAACCACGGATCCAAAAATCGGTCCAACCAAGACTCCAATCACAGGTATTAACATCAATACTGCAACAATCCCACCAACAATAAGAGTCACTCCCCCATATTGCCAACAATAATAATAACTCTGCTTGATGTTCATATGATATACTTCATTGTAGTTGTCAATGATGATTATGCCTGTATAATAGGCTTGAACAATAGCAAACAATAATGGAGACAGCACTCCCAACGATAGTATCCTCAGAGGAATATTGAGTAAAGTTGATGTAACATACTCCATGATGATGCAGAATAACGTGACTCCCAACATGCGATACTGACAGGACAAAAAAGTCCTAAATCTTGTATCTATGTCTTCTCCCGTTGTAATCATAAGAGCCCTTCTGACAAAATGAAACACCAACACCTCAATCAAAAAGAGCATGACATATCTATATGATCCTAGAACAAAAAGTTGCTGACCATTCTCCCATATAGAACTTAGTACACCGGATGCCGATCCTAAGATTCCCAACTCATCTGTATCGGAGGAATGATACCAATTTAATAATTGCTTGATGAAACTTATTCCTACCAGTACGGCCAACAATACAAGTAATTTGGACAACCATCTGTATTGATTGATGCCTTGCCATAGTCGATACTCCTTGATAAAGGATATGGAGCTCTTGGCATATACAAGAGAGATCCGGATATCTCTAACAAGATGATTCCAGGGTCTTCGCTTAACTATATTTATATTTGTACCGGCCATAAAAAAGGCAATCAAAATTACTGTTTCAAAATCACTTAATCGAAATCTAAAAGACGAACCCCTTAATTACATAGATGAGTCACGAGACCAAGCAACCCTATATTCATCCTATGGATATACTGCTAACATTGGTGTTAGGAAGTATCACGGCACTTTTTATGGGGTTTTCTGTAGCGTACATCTATAGTCGTTTCCAAAGTGGACAAAGTCCGGTACAAATACCTATACTTTTCTACGTGAACACATTTTTTCTGCTTGGTACGAGCTACTTATTCATATTGACGAGAAGAGCATATATAGAAGACAAAAGCTTACTATTCAAAAAACTATTGTGGGTGATACTAGTGCTTAGTCTTGGATTTTTATTGAGTCAGATACTGGCATGGAGTCAGATGATACAACTCAATCAGACAATCACATCAGGAACAATGTCGAGTTATCTATACATATTGTCGGGTATCCACTTTATCCATGTCATTGGTGGTTTGCCATTCTTGATTCACTTTGCACGTGAGGCAGAGAAGAGATTGAAGCTACCTGAGAGCATGCTGCTATACTTTTCCGATCCAAGCAAGGAACGTCATTTGCGTATGTTGACGACATATTGGCATTTTATAGATGTCCTGTGGATCTACTTGCTGATTTTCTTGATGATAAATCGTTGGATATCATAGAGATCGATTGTTCTTAGGGAGTTGTTTTTGTACATCAATCAAGATCACTTCTTTTGGTGTTGAAAATTCCAAATCACCAACAAGAGTGTATAACAAATAGCATAAAATAGGATATTGCTCCGGTACAACTCTGTCCTCATATGTTTAAGAACACCGCATAAAGAGTCTCCCTTGATGAGCGAAACGAATCAACCCTTCCCCACCACGCATTGCAAGCCAATAAAGTGCAATATCTTATACACACGTCAACAATGAATGAATCCTCATAAATCACTATTCTATATCTTTGTGCAAAATTGTTGGTATCGGAACAAGAATAACGGGCGAGATCCGTTGTTTAGGTTGATCTGACAAACATTCTTACACCAATTGTGAACTTTAAAAGATGACAAAACAAATATTTTTCTTGTTAGCGATAATTTCTCTGATGCTCGGAGCCTGTCAACAAGGCGGGTTTAATGTAAATGGAGAAATTACAGATGCCAGCAATCTATCTGTTTACTTTGACAGAGTCAATCCCATCTCCAATACGACATCTGTCATTGCCAAAACAGAGACGAATGGTAGAGGAAAATTTAATCTTCATCTCGAAGAGCTTCCCGAACAGGGGGTTTACAGGGTTCGCGTTGGCGCCAAGAGTATATATTTGATTTTAGAAGGAACAGAAGAAGATATTGTTGTTAGTGGATCGTTGAAAGACATCAGTAATTTTCAATATAGCATCACCGGTTCCCCACTTTCGGAAGAATATACAGATAAAATCAAGAGATATCTGACAGATCAGATTAAGGTACAGCAACTTGGCGTCTATGTTGCAGAAGAGGCGAATCCAATGGTTGGGTTGGTGATAGCCATGCAGCGATTTGGAGGGCCAACATTTACGGCTATACATCAGGCTGTTGGGTCGCGATTAAATGTTTCATATCCCAATATGGGTCTCACCCAAGATTATAAAAGCTACGTTGCGGCTATGCAACGCGAATACGCCAAGTCACAAGCGAAGCAGAAGGTGCGGATAGGTGAAATGGCTCCGGAAATCGCACTTCCCGATGTCAATGGCAAGATTCGCAAACTGAGTGATCTACGCGGACAAGTAGTATTGTTGGACTTTTGGGCGAGTTGGTGTGGTCCCTGTCGAAAAGAAAATCCAAATGTAGTACGTGTATATGACAAGTACAGTCCTAAGGGATTTACGGTTTTTAGTGTTTCATTGGATGGATTGGACAGTCGCACTCGAAAGCGGTATTCTGAGGATCAAATACCCAATCAGATGAGAATCCAAAAACAACGATGGACACAAGCGATAAAGAAGGATAATCTCAAATGGGCCAATCATGTCAGCGATCTTAAGAAATGGGAATCTGCTGCAGCGGCAACCTATGGAGTCTCCAGTATCCCAAGAACTTTTCTGATTGATAGAGACGGAAAGATTGCGGCAATCAATCCTAGAAGAAATCTTGAGCAAGCGGTGAGTCAAATGCTCTAAGGCTTGTTCTTAGCCTTATTGGTATGGAATTGTCGAGTGTCGTGAACTAGCTGGAGGGAGATCTCAAGCCAACTGGCAAAGCATCCTCCATCTTTATATTCATCCAAATATACGGTCACAAAGTATCCCGGCAGCAACGGCGGCATTGAGTGATTCGGCGATTCGAGAAGGACTACCATCGATCCGGCAAATAGAGTCGGCATGCGCTACGAGCTCAGGAGAAACACCTTGACCTTCATTTCCGATAATGAGGCATTTTGCCTTGGTTTTATCTAGCAAGGGTTTGGGTTTTTGATCAACCAATGCAGATGCGATCAATTGTATATCTTTAATCGATCTCAAGGTTGGAGCGTCCATAGTCCACAGGTCAACATTGACAAAACTACCCATCGTGCTCTGAATCACCTTATTGCCATAAAAGTCGGCAGAACCGGGTGAGCGGATCACGGCATCAATACCATACCAATCCGCAATGCGGATAATAGTTCCGACATTGCCCGGGTCTTGGACATCATCGAGATAAATACATTTGAAATACGGTGTATAGCTGGGCGGATTGTGTGACGGTATTTCAACTTCGACAACGACTTCGGCTGCGGATTTCATATGCGATAATCTGTCCAGTTCGGATTTTGTAGTCTTGAAGAAAGGAGGCTCCTGACGTTGATCTTTAAACTTCAATTTGTCGTAAGAATAGATAGAACGGACTATATAATGTTCTTGCTGGAGTAGGATTGAAGTGATCTTCTCTCCTTCCGCCACAAATAAATTATACTTTTGTCTATACTTTTTGTGTTTTAAAGATTGTACACGCTTAATAGTTATATTGGAGATCATCTTAGATAGGGGCTGTAAGATTTATTTGGGGATAAAGGTAATCCTTCTTCTGATCATACTATTCCTACTCAATAGCTGTGCTAGTACGAAAGTAATCAAAGAGGGAGATTATATTCTGGTAAAAAACACCTTTCATCTCATCACTTCGGACAAGCACATCGATAAAAATAAGCTATTGAAGGAACTGGGGGACATTGTCATACAGATTCCTCAAAAGAAAAGCTTTCTCAATCCTAGGACTTGGGGCAAGCCATTGACTATTTATAGTGTCGATCTCACAGAAGAAACGGTAGAATCGTTTGAAAAATTCCTAAAAAATCGTAAAGGTTTTTATCATGTATCAATTGATTACATTGAAAAGATAAGAAACAACAATGTACATGTTATATATAATATCGAACTGAAGGATCGCAATTACATTCGATCGATAAAATTTGAGTCCAAAGATACGGTTTTGGTACATCTACTCGAGGAGTTTAAGGATATGGAAATAAATGTCGGAGACCCCTTGGATGGTGCGGCTTTTGAACGAGAGAAAATACGCTTGGTACGAATCGCCAAGAATCATGGGTATGCAGATTTTAATGGCAATTTTATCGACTTTAGAGGAGATTCATCGTTGCACAAGACCGATGTTACTATTTTTCTTTATCCGCCCATCGACCAAAACCAACATACGGCATATAGGGTAGGTGATATCAACATATACACAGAGCATCTTTCTACCAATACCCCTTATTTCAGTAAGAAGGATACGATAGATGATCTCGTATTTTACTCTAAGTCAGATCAGTTTATCGTAAAGCCAGAAGTTATATCCAAGGTGATGCCCTTACGCAAAGGATCTTTGTTCTCACGCGATATCGAAGAACAATCAACGAGGAATCTGACAGAGCTCAGTCCGTATAAATTCATCAATATTGCTCCATATAGAGATACGCTGACTAGTGATATTTACAATTATAATATTTTTTTGACTCCACATGAAAACAAGTGGGTTTTTGATGCAGGAGGGGATATATTTTTCTCGATACTCAATTCCAACACCATCTCCAACGAAGACTTAATAGGACTGAGTGGGAATATTGTTTTTGAAAATAGAAACTTTGCACAACGGGCGATTCGGCATCGGTTTGGCATCGAAGGGACATTTGAAATAGAGATACCTTCATTACGGCCCAATACGGTCAGCCTACAACTTAACAACTCTTTTGAGCTGCCCGGAATAATTGATATATTTAATGCGGGTTCATTTCTCAATAAGGTAGGATTGTTGACAGATCGCTCGTATAAGAATCTCGATTTGAATGGCAGTTCAAAATTTGATTTCAACTTTGGTGTCACTCGGATCCTTCAATACTACGATCTCAATACCATTAATGCCTCTTGGTCATATACCTTTCAGCCGGATCCATATGCGAGATATGTGTATAAGCAAATCGGAGTCAATATTTTGGACACAAATATCAAGGATGACTTTGCGGATATATTAACGACCAATCCGTTGTTGGCACAAAGTTTTAAGCCCTATCTTATGACGGGTTTCTTGTTTAGAGAAATAAATATATCGCGGCGGTCAAGAGAGGGTGAAAATGGTTCTTATTTTACCTATATCGGGAGTTTTGAGGTATCGGGAATTGAGAACTTTGTGTTGAACAAGATTGTCAACGGAATAAGCAATTATGATCAAAGGTGGAAGATTGGAAATTTGGATTTATCGGAATTTGTGAGGTTTGAAAATGACATACGTTTTGCGCAGCCCGTATTGCGCAGGGCATCGTTTGCGGCTAGATTAAACATGGGTATAGTGGTGCCCTTTGGAGGTTTGGCATCGGATGGGCTCAAGCCGGTTGTTCCGTATGTAAAGCAATATTTTGTAGGGGGGCCAAATAGTCTCAGGGGTTGGCAGATTAGGGAATTGGGTCCGGGAGCCTATGATAGTCCTACAGATCCAGATGATCCACAGCCGTTTTTTCAGGCCGGCAATCTCAAGTTGGAATTAAATATGGAATACCGTTTTGATTTATTTTACATTTTTGAGGGAGCGTTATTTTTTGATATGGGCAATATATGGACATTGCGCGACGAGATAGAACGTCCGGGAGCAAAGATTTCGAATAAGATGTTAAATCAAATAGCCATGAGTACGGGCTGGGGACTGCGATTGGATTTTGATTACTTTCTATTTCGATTTGATTTTGGCTATAAGCTCAGGAGTCCGTTTCCGGATCCCAAGACGGGCAAGAGGTTTATTTTATTTGATCGCAATGGTATTTTAGGGAACATCAACTTTGCTATCAACTATCCCTTTTGATTTGTGGAGTTGTGGATTTATTGATTTGCGAAGTAGTGGTGTAAGTTTATGGCGCTGCCCCTTGAGGGACATAGCGAATCATTAATTCTAGGAGTTGTGGAGGTGATGACTATGGCAAGAGGTCGCAGACCTTTGCGTGAAGGATAGAATTCATTTTAACACTGAGTATACTAAGCATTGCCTTGACATGCCTTGTTTATCGCATGGCAGTTTAAACAATAATGGCCATTCTTAAGGATTAAGAATGGCCATTATTTTCGGATAGATCGTTGCGATTGGCAATTCAGCTACCTTTACAGGTTACAGTCTGATTGCATGCCTCGATATTTCTATTTTTCCAAATATATAAGTAATGTTTACCGACGTAGGGTAAAACATTTGATTTCGATTTTTAAACGAGGTCTAATGCAGGGATCTTCCATTGCTGTAAGGGACAAAGCATTTGAACTTGCTTTGTCACTTCCGAGTAAGGTGGTTCCATATTTGCACACTTTGTTAAATAAACAAGCCTACTGAACTCAGCAACTCTGACAAATGAAATATTTCTCCGGGGTCATGATTCGGCGATGAAAAGGAAGGGTGGTTGATAACACTGACGACCCCCATGAGAAAATGGAAGAAAGTAATTTCAAAGAACAAAGTCGGCCAATCCAATAGCCTAACACAAATATATATTATTTTATATTATCATGCAAATTCAAGTTAAACAAATTTACATTTGCATTTCATCGAAATATTTGATTTTAACATTCAGTATTTTCGAAATAATATTTGGCGATGATTTTATCGTTTATCTATGTAAGAAGAGATGGCCTCCAGTAAGCGATCGCCGTCTAGAGCTGCCGACAAAATACCTCCTGCATAACCCGCTCCTTCACCACAAGGGAATAGACCTTGAAGATCAGCATTCATCATAGTATCCCGGTTGCGGGGTATCCTTACGGGACTACTGGTACGGCTTTCTAAGCCGATCAACTGAGCTTCCTCGGTGTAGTACCCCTTCATTTTTCGGTCAAAAACAGGAATCGCTCGTTGCAGGTTTCTGACGATCCAATCAGGCAACAAGCTATGCAAAGGAGCGGCATAAATACCCGGTATATAGGAGGTATCATTGAGAGACGCACTCACCGTATGGTTCATAAAATCAGTAATCCGTTGTGCGGGAGCTTTGAGAGTGCCCTCTCCAAAATCAAATATTTCGTGCTCCAAAGATTCTTGATACAGCATACCACCCAGAGCGTCTCCGGGTATGGGGTTATGATCGAGCGTTACCACGGTAGCGGCATTGGCATATGGGCTATCCCTACGTGACAAGGACATACCATTTACCACCATTTCACCGGGGCTAGTTGCAGCGGGCACAATCAAACCTCCGGGGCACATACAAAAAGAATAGACCCCATGATCATTTACCTGACAATTGAGACTATAGCTCGCCGGAGGCAACTGGATTCCTTCTCTGCTTTGGTTGTATTGGATTAAATCCACCAGAGATTGGGGATGCTCAATCCTGACTCCTATGGCATAGGGTTTAAATTGCAACACTATATCATGAGATCGACAGATCTTATAAATATCCCGTGCGGAGTGCCCTGTTGCCAATATGAAGGCCTCTCCCATCACTTCGACACCATTGGCACAACGGACGCCTTTCATGGACTGGTCACGTACGATAAAGTCAATGACCCGATGATTAAATAGTACTTCGCCACCATAATGTTGGATGGTTGCCCTGATAGATTGGACTACTTGCGGGAGCTTGTTGCTACCGATATGAGGATGTGCATCCACAAGAATATCTGCATTGGCACCATGTTGTACTAGAATCTGAAGGATTTTTTTGACATTGCCGCGCTTGTTAGATCTTGTATAGAGTTTGCCATCAGAATAAGTTCCAGCCCCACCTTCTCCATAACAATAGTTAGAATCCGTATCCACCTTTGAAAATTGTTGAATGGCTCGCAGGTCTTTTCGTCTTGATTGAACATCTTTTCCTCGTTCTACAACGATGGGTTTGAGTCCCATTTCGATGGCTCTCAAAGCAGCAAAATATCCCGCTGGACCCGATCCAACGATCACAATTGTCTTGGCCTGTGATGGAAGTATAGTATAAGAACTCAACGATGGAGGCTTCTCTTCTTTTTCTTCATCGAAGAACAGTTTTACGCGCAATTGGTATTTGGGTGTACGACCTCTAGCGTCGATAGAGCGCTTTAGAATTTTGAGGGACGATATTTTGGTCACGGACACCTTCAACTTCTTGGCTGCAAGTAATCGCAAGTGATTCATATCCTCAATAAGATTGGGATGTACGCGAATATCAAGAACTTCAGGCATCAATATTTTGAAGCAAATATGGCGATAAATCATGTATCCACGACGAGATGGAACAATCGTGTACGTGACCTCTCCTAAATGCTCTATCTTCACTATTGAATAAAAAGAAAAATCGGAATTGACCCAACCTATCTAAATTTGAGGCGTAATTACCTTACGTCAACAAACCTCAGATTTGTGAACACTCTAAGCATCACTACTTTATTTATACTGCTGATATCTTGCTCCATTGCCGCCACGTCTCAAAAGGTATTGATATCTGAGGTGCACCTCAAAGACGGATCTGTCTTAAAGGGACAAATCATCGAGGATTCTGATTACTATATACGGATATACATACCTACCCTCGACACCATTCAGATCGGATACAAGAATATCGACTACATCGGAGCACCGCCCAAAAGAGCATTTGCAGGTAAAAACCGTGATCGTATTGTTATCAAAGACAAGGGATGGATGATGGTCGTATCTAACGGCTACAACTATCTGCGAGAAAGTGACAAATGGCAATATGCTCCGGAGTTTATCATTGGCAACAGACTTGGAAAGAAGATAAACGTCGGATTGTCTTTGGGATACACAAAATTTCAATATCTATCCACTGTAGCCGGAGCGACCAATAAGATAGTTGCATTGTCGGGATATGGAAGATACTATTTTCTTAAAAAGAAGCGGGTGTTTGTGGATGGTCAGGTGGGTTACGGATTCGCTCTCGCAGAAGAGAGCAATGAGGGTTACCTGCATCAATACAAAGGAGGGCTTCACACCAAAGCGGGCATAGGTTATCACTTTCATACGAATAGTGATATAGCATTCTTGCTTCGTGCGGGCATGGGGTATCAGCGGGTATCAGGGGATATCGATATGAGATGGGGCAACCTGTTTGTTCGCTATACCAAAAAATACATTTATCCCGGCCTTAGTTTAGCCTTGGAGTTTTAACAACTTGAGGTTTTGCAGGGATTCTAACTCAGCCGACCTCAATACTGCTATGACGACCATAAGACGTGCACCAAGAGAAAACTCATGTATGAGTGCACAAGGATTATCACATATTGGGCGGTGATTGATCTTAGTCAGCAATCACTGAGGAATCTTATTAAAACCCAAGAGTTGCTCCGTCAGTACGCCTTGGATCTGATGCACCGAACAACATCCCATTTTTCAACATGATGGTCTGAGTACTTCCCATGACACTTTTCAAATTAATCTTATGTCCTCTACTGCGCAATAGAGATTGAGTATCATAGCCGATGCCTTTTTCTATAAACAGGATATCCGGATACCACTGATGATGTATGCGCGGGGCATGTGTTGCTTCGGCTACATTCATATGGTGATCTATAATGTTTAGAATAATCTGAAGTACCGTTGTAATAATCCTACTCCCTCCGGGGCTACCCGTAGCAAAATACGGATGACCATCTTTAAACACAATCGTCGGAGACATACTGCTGAGCGGACGTTTGCCGGGCTGAACGGCATTGGCCTCCCCTCCCAACAATCCAAAGGCATTGGGTTCTCCCGGTTTGGCGGAGAAGTCATCCATCTCATTGTTGAGCAATATCCCGGTTCCTTTGGCTACAATACCGGTTCCAAAGCTAAAATTGAGTGTATAAGTATTGGTCACTACATTGCCAGCGCTGTCGATCACGGTAAACTGTGTTGTTTGCTGGCTTTCGTAATCTCCGGGATGTCCGGCTTTAATTTCTCCGGAAGGTCGTGTGGTATATCTGCTGATCTCTCTACGGAGTTCATCGGCATAGGCTTTAGAAATCAGTCCATCGACAGGTACATCCCAAAAATTTGGGTCTCCGAGATGCTCACTCCTGTCGGCATATGCCAACTTCATAGTTTCGGTCATCAAGTGAAGTGTTTCGGCAGCATTGTGTCCTAAATAACCAATGGGATATCCTTCGAGTATATTGAGCATCTGAATGATGTGCACGCCCCCTGAACTCGGTGGTGGCATAGATGCTATCTGATAACCTCTATATTCGCCCCATACGGGTTCTCCTTCTTCTACAACATAGTGTGACAGGTCTTCCATTGTAATCAATCCCCCATGTTCCTCCATATCTGCCACCAAGCGTCGTGCAATGGCACCGGAATAAAAGGCTTGAGCACCATGATTGGCAATCTGTTTGAGTGACCAGGCCAAATCTTTTTGGATGAGTATATCGCCATGTTCATAAAAACTTCCATCAGCTTTATAAAAAATCTTGGCAGTCTCCGTCCAGACAGACAGCCTAGATTTATACCGCTTTAACATCTCAGACAATTCATAGGTCACTTCAAACCCCTCTTCCGCCAATCGAATCGCCGGAGCGAGGACATCCTTCAGCGACATCGTCCCATACTTCTTCAAAGCTTCCACCATGCCGGCCACTGATCCCGGAACACCGACACCCAAGTGACTTGCAACAATACGTCTGCGATCTACATTGTTGTCACTATCCAGATACATATCACGATAAGACTTTTTTGCTGCCGTCTCACGATAGTTGAGGGTTAGGGTTCGGTGATGTTCTGCATCGTGAATTATCATAAACCCTCCGCCGCCCAAATTGCCGGCTCGAGGTAGCACTACGGCGAGGCTAAAACCGACGGCCACAGCAGCATCAACTGCATTTCCTCCCTTTTTTAAAATCTCCAACCCCACTTGCGTCGCTAGGAAATGCTGACTAGAAACCATGCCTTTTTGCCCTACAACAGGATGATGAATAACATGGGCGTCATAGATGGCACTTTGACCTAACAAGGTCGCTTGATGCACTATACATGTCATCAGAAAAACAAAGAACAGAAATCTTTTCATATCAATATAAATCAAAATCCCAATATCGACATTCGTCCCACAAGTCACAACTTATGGTCAATAAAAATAACTGTAACTCTATGCAATAGATGCACTTCTGCTATCCCTCTACAAATTGTAGCGACAGACTATTGACACAATGCCGGGTATTATTGGGCGTGAGCTGCTCCCCTACAAATACGTGTCCCAAATGCGCCTGACAATTAGTGCAGATGATCTCGACGCGTCGTCCATCGGCATCCTGCACTTTGGTAACGGCTCCCTCGATTTCATCATCAAAACTGGGCCAACCACATCGGCTGTCAAATTTATCTTCAGAACGGTAGAGATCTGCATTGCACCTACGGCATTGATAGATCCCCTTCTTTTTATGGTTGTTGAATTCTCCTGAGAATGGACGTTCCGTACCTTTGTGAACAATGATGTGTTCTTCTTCCGGTGTCAATGGATTGTACATAGTAGTAAGTATTGATTGCAAAAAGAACGAGAAAGTATTTAAAAAGTTCAATGTTCAAGTCAATAGAAATTGATTGTGCTAAGAGATAGATCACATGGTGATACATGTCACTCCATCTCCACCACGTTCGGGATCAGGGTGGTAATAAGAACGAAAGTCCTTATAATCCTTCATTTTGCGCAGCACAAGATTTCTTAGTTTACCACTACCTTTTCCATGGATGATCTCCAGGGTTTTAACATTGTTCAAGATGGCCTTGTCAAAAAACTCATCGAGGGTTAATGCTGCATCGGTCAGTGTATAACCACGAATATCTAGCTTGGGACTAAAGTCATGCTGGAAATCCACTCCCCGGAGGTCGATACTCCTGAGTCGATTGATAGATAATTGATCCGGTGCGAGGGCAATATCAGCTATGGCAACTTGCATCTGCATTAACCCAAATAATACGACCGCTTTATCTCCTTGAATACTCAATACTTCTCCGCGGATATCTCCATCCAACATCTTCACTGTATCTCCGACATATATATTTTGATCAGGGCTTTTGTCTTGGAATATTTCTTTTCTTAGAATGTCTATTTCTGATGATTCTGTTTTACGCTTGTCGAGTAAGGATACTTTCAGCTCTCTGGCTTTTTCGATATTTTTTTCTTTTTCTAATTTATTGATCAACTGTTGTACTTCGTGATGATCGTGATTAGCACGGCTCAATTCAATCTCTTTGGCTTTGATTTTCAGTTTTTTACGTTTGAGGTCATACTGTTTGGCCATGTCCTGATAGTTTTTTATCAATCGATCCAATTTTTGACGTTCGTCACGGACGTGAGTCAGTTGATCATCTAGTATGGCTTTGCCTTCTTGTAAGTCAATCAAAAGTTGTTCAACAAGGTGTTGTTTTTTACCTACTTTCTTTTGTGCATATCTCAACACATGGTGGCTCAGTCCCACTTTCTTGGCAACCTCAAAGGCATAAGAACTTCCAGGTTTGCCAACCTTCAATCGATATGTCGGCGTCAACAATTCTTTATCAAAAAGCATGGCACCGTTGACGATACCTCTGGCGTGAAAGGCATAAATTTTGAGTTGACTATAGTGCGTGGTCACAACACCATATGTCTTTTTATAAATCAGACTATTGAGTATACCTTCTGCGATGGCCCCGCCCAACTTGGGATCTGTCCCCGAACCAATCTCATCGAGCAATACCAGAGAATTTTGATCACAGCTCTCGACAATATCCTTCAGGTTGGTAAGGTGAGAACTGTAGGTACTCAATCCTTCATCTATGGACTGATGATCACCGATATCGGTATAAATGGTTCTAAGCATTCCGATTTTACTCTCCGGATGGAGCGGGACAAGAAGTCCATTGTACACCATGAGATGAATCAATCCTATGGCTTTGAGGGTCACAGATTTTCCTCCGGCATTGGGGCCTGAAATTAGTAGGATTTTGTTGTCATTTTTCAGGTGCAAATCGAAGGGGATGGTCTGTTGTCCGGACTCCAATCCCTGCCAAACCAACAACGGGTGACGTACCGCTTTCATCTCCAATACAGGATGGTTGACCAAGTCGGGCACTACTCCTTGAATCCGGTGAGAAAATGTGCCTTTGGCCAGTGCCACATCTATGTGCTTCAGCCGGTCAAACACCATCTGAATCATCCCATGGTGACCGCGAAGATATTCGGACAGTGTGGTTAATATCCTATAGACCTCAGTACGTTTATCATTTTCGAGTTCGTATAGGTCGTTGTTGAGTGTCAAGACTTCCTGAGGCTCGATATAGACGGTTTTGCCTGAAGCGGAGTAATCATGGATAACTCCTGAGATCTTTCTTTTGTTTTCCACGGGCAGGACAAGGACTCTCCTACCTCCTCGTATCGACTCCCCGGTTTGTGTCAATTGATGAGCCTCACGATACTTTTTGAGCATAAGATCAAACTCATTGTCCATCCTCTTGGCAATCCCAAGAATCCTACGGGATATCCGACTCAATTCAGGAGAGGCATCGGGTCGAATGTCCCCTTTGGCATCAAATACTTTGTCGATTTCTACAAGTGGCAGAGGTGAATATACTGCTAGGCTGCCAAGGGCATAAAGGTGTTGGTAGGTCTTGTTCTTTTTGGCATCAAAGTGTCTGACAAAAGAGTCATAATTGCGTAGCGTATGGGCGATTCGCATCACGGAGTCAGCTGCCAGCACATACCCTTTTTTGTTGAGCAAATAAAGATCCTCTGAAATATCTTGATACTCTGCAAGGCTTAGTGATTGGCCTTCTTGTATCATATTCATGACATCGGAGGAAATATCCAATTTGCCTTTTAATCGATCAAAATCAGACTCAAAAAGATCTTCCCTCAGGAGTTCCTCCCCGGCGACTCCCTTACAATACTGCCCGACTAACGTAAAGATTTTGTCAAACTCCAATTGCTCAATCGTACGTTGTGATATCTCGATTTTCATTAAAGCATCTCTTTTATCATAAGTAGTGAACGCGATACACTTGTTGATCCCATCATTGATTGGGGCATGTACAGTTCTACGCGGTGACAAAAACAATTATCAAATTACGTACAATTTGTGCACCTATCTACAGAAGTCAGTTAAAAAACATATTGCTGTACTAGGTGCTTACTCATCTTTCTGTCCAGTAAATCAATATTATATAAGTACATAAAGGTATCTGAGATTTGCAAGTTATAGATTCCCAATACATCAGCCTCTATCTCTGTATGCCTAGCTTATGCTCTAGATAAAAATACTCTTTCATCTTGATAAACAAGGACTTACAATTACTTTTGGGCATCATTAGTCATTTGCCTTATGGCAATCAAAAAGGAAGTGTGTCAGCATAAGAATTATAACAAAATTGGTTGGTGGACAGTAGTGGTTCTGTGATCAAAACATCCCAAATGCGATGATGTAGTGAGATAAATATTCTGTTTGAGCAACTTTTTTAGTCATGTCAATGTTCTACATTTGATTTTTCATACATAAAAAAAAATAATATAATGGCTTTTGAATTTACGGATGATAACTTTCAGGAAACTGCACTTGACACAGAAGGAGTTGCAGTGATCGACTTTTGGGCGGAATGGTGTGGACCATGTCGTCTTGTCGGACCGGTTATCGAAGATCTTGCCAAGGAATACGAAGGTAAGGCACTCATCGGCAAAGTAAATGTTGATGTAAACAGGGATATCTCTATGAAGTATAGCATACGAAGTATCCCGACGATATTGTTTCTAAAAAACGGCGAAGTAGTAGATAAGCACGTCGGTACAGCTACCAAGGCATTTTTGTCTGAAAAGATAGATGCATTGCTATAGTAATACCGGCAGAGCAAAATAAAACAACCAGCCTCCGCATGAAATATGTGTGAGGCTGTTTTGATTTTGGTTAAAGGTCATTGCGCAATACAGGTATAAAGAGTAAGTTTACACTATGAGTTTTTTTGATGTATATGATCTCAAGCAGATAGAGCATCTTGAGTTGCTTGCCAAGAAAGTAGTTGAAGGATTTATCATAGGTCTGCACAAGAGTCCTTTTCATGGATTTTCGGTAGAATTTGCTGAACATAGATTGTATAATCCTGGAGAAGGAACGAAGAACTTGGATTGGAAGGTGTATGCACGAACGGACAAATTATTTGTCAAAAAGTACGAAGAAGAGACCAATCTACGATGCCAAATCGTCTTGGACACTTCATCATCGATGTATTTTCCCAAAGATCTAAAAGTCCAAAATCTCCACATCAATAAACTACAGTTTAGTGCACTGGCCATCGCCTCTCTGATGAATCTTCTCAAAAAGCAAAGAGATGCATTTGGTTTATCACTATTTGCTTCAGCACTTGATATTCACACAGCTACTCGTTCGAGTAGTACACACTACAAGTT
This sequence comes from Bacteroidota bacterium, assembly GCA_024276375.1. Classification (GTDB taxonomy): domain Bacteria; phylum Bacteroidota; class Bacteroidia; order Chitinophagales; family Saprospiraceae; genus JAJRXG01. The sequence continues at coordinate 19,867 of JAJRXG010000194.1, forward strand.
GTTGATCAACTATCTTGAGCAGACGATTAGAAATGATCAATTAAGCAAGACTACACGTACTCCGGAGATATTGCACGAGATAGCAGATCGGATTCACAAGCGGTCATTGGTGATAATATTTTCGGACTTTTTTGATCAAAGGGATCACTTAGAACAATTATTTGCTGCTCTTCAACACCTCAGTTATAACAAGCATGAAGTCATTGTCTTTCATGTAACAGATAAGAGGCTCGAGTTAGATTTTGAATTTGAAGACCGTCCACATCTCTTTGTGGACATGGAGACAGGAGAAGAGATTCGGCTGCAATCCAATGAAATCAAAACACTTTACACCGACAAGATTCATACGCATCAAAATCTTATTAAGCAAAAATGTCAGCAGTATAAGATTGACTATGTACCCACTGACATAAGAGAGGGTTACTATACGATCCTCAGAAAATATCTTGTAAAAAGACAGAAACTCAGTAAATAACCATGATTGAACTTGACAAAATACCGACAGAAGCACCGGATGGCATTACTAAGGAAATCGCCAAAAAGAAAACCGACAAATACGCACGGAAGATCGCCAGCAAACAGCATTTGCTGTATGCCGAAGGGAAGAAGTCCTTGCTCATTGTATTTCAAGGTATGGACGCCAGTGGCAAAGATGGAGCGACGCGCAAAGTATTTAAGTATTGTAGTCCCTCCGGCGTAAACGCCTATCCCTTTAAAAAACCTACAGACGAAGAGTTTGCTCACGACTTTTTGTGGCGTGTTCATAAGCTGGCTCCTGCCAAAGGGCAAATCAACATCTTTAACAGGTCTCACTATGAAGACATTCTGATCCAACGTGTTCACAAGTGGATCGATGAAGACAAAGTCAATAAAAGGATAGAAGCAATCAATGCGTGGGAGCAACTGCTAATGGATGATAATAACACGACCATCTTAAAGTTTTATATGCATATCTCGCCTGAACGGCAAAAAGAAAAACTACAAGAACGCATCGACGATCCCACAAAAAACTGGAAGCACAATCCCGGAGATTGGGAGGAACGAAAACTATGGGACGAATATATGAGGTGTTATGAAGATGCGATCAACCGGTGTAATGTAGCACCATGGATCATCGCTCCTGTAGATAGAAGATGGTACAGAGACTACTTTATCGCACAACACATTTATGATGCCTTGGACAAGATGCAATTTGAATTGCCCGTCATCTCCAATCCTTAAAAGGAGGTCAAAAAATGGAAAGAGTGCGTCTGGACAAGTGGTTGTGGAGTGTACGCATATTTAAGACTCGAAATATCGCTGCGGAAGTCTGCAGAAGTGGACATGTCAAAAACTCAACCAAGACACTCAAGCCCTCGTATATTGTGTCGGTTGGAGATGTACTTAGGGTCAAGAAAAATGGATTTTTGATGGAATACAAAATTCTCAAAATCATTTCTAAACGTGTTAGTGCAACATTGGCTCAGGAATGTTATGACAATCTTACCTCTCAAGAAGAACTCAACAAATTCAAAGACTGGTTTATCGGAAAGGCACGTCCTGAAAGACGTGAAAAGGGGGCAGGACGACCGACAAAAAGGGAGCGAAGAGTCATTGACGAGTTTAAGGGATACTTGATGGAAGAGGAGTAATTGTGGAATACGACAGTGGCAATATTGACCGTATTATGGACTTATAATGCTGAAATGCGATGACAAAATAAATTCATGAATTCATTTCCCAAAAACATCCAATACGCTAAATTCTGTGCCTATGGTTTTTTCAAAAACCTACGGTTTTTTGATGCGTTTCTCATTTTGTTTTTGGTGGAAAATGGGATGACTTATACGCAGATCGGACTACTGTATGCCGTGAGAGAGATCATTACCAATATATTTGAAATTCCATCGGGGATATTGGCGGATACCTATGGAAGAAAAAACGCTTTGGTTTTTTCGTTTGTCATATATATCCTTGCGTTCGCCTTGTTTTATTTCTCCAGTGCCTTTTGGTATTTCATCATTGCCTTTGTGTTATACGGGATCGGAGATGCCTTCAGGTCAGGTACACACAAAGGAATGATCATGGACTACTTAAAACTCAACGGCTGGGAAGAACAGAAGATCAACTACTATGGTCATACACGGTCATGGTCTCAAAGAGGTTCTGCCATATCATCGCTCATAGCGGGATTTATTGTATTCTATACAGGACAATACGAGTATATTTTTCTGTATTCGATCATACCTTATATGGTGGTCTTATTGTTGATCCTCTCCTACCCTGAAGAGCTCAATCATTCAGCCAAGGTTGCTATATCAAAAAAAAGACTGGGGATTTTAGATGCGCTCGTCAGGCTATTCGGTATCGTAAAGCAGCCGGATGTGCTCAGTATTATCAACAATGCCGCTTTGCACTCAGCCTATCTCAAGGCCGTAAAGGATTATATCCAGCCTCTTATGGTTCATGTGGCATTGTTGATTCCGCTGTTTTTGTACATGGAACCGGACAAAAAGAACGGCATTATCATCGGCTTTATCTACTTTCTTATTTACCTAGGTACTTCTCAGGCTTCAAGGATGGCATCGGCCATCGAGATGAGAAACAAAGGCAAGATAACATATATGACGATGCTATATGGACTCGGATTTGGAATTGCATGTGGTGTATTCTACCACTTAGGTCTTTGGGTACTAGCATTGGTGAGCTTTATTGGGATTTACATTGTCGAGAACCTCAGAAAGCCCATCTTGACGGGCTATATTACTGATCATGTTCCCAATGAAACATTGACCTCCGTTCTATCAGCACAATCATTGCTTCGAACCATTTTGACCGCAATCTTAGCCTTTGTTTTTGGTATTCTGGCAGATCTCAGTGGTATAGGATTATCGTTTGTTGCTACATCATCACTGCTATTGTTGCTATCATTTTTATTGAGAAAAAATGTAGCATTTGAAAGATGAGCAACAACTTACTTCGGATAGCCTAACAGTACAAGGACTGCCTTTATTACCATCCCCTTGCCGACATACAGTTCTTAATCACATCAAATGCTTCCTTATTTGATCCGTTATTGTCAAAGGTTCTAATACCCAATGTTCTCAGATACTCCAGAAATTCATTGTTTGAAAGTCCATACGGCCCAGCATTCCTTATGGCCACTTCTATGGATAAATCATTCAGCCGTACAATATTGATGGTCTTTATAGCATCCGAGTGTTGATCCCAGGCATCAAACAGATTGGAATAAAACATGGCTTGTTTTGCCTCACTGCTATTATTCTCGGAGGAACTTTGATACCCCACTTCTTGAAGATAAATCGTTGCGTTGGGATAGTCCGCCGTCAAAAGAGCAAAATCATTATAAACCCTGTTGGGTTCACCTACACTAAAGTCATTATTAAGAGGATAATAAGTAACACCCAAGACATCAACATTCTCAAGAAGTTGATTGAATGTCTCCGGATTGTTTATAAGTCCTTTTAAGGTACCCGTAAAGCCTACCGGAAGATTGTCATCCACGCTATGAATATACAAGGTCACTGCATTGAGAAATACTCCATAATCCTTCCAAAATGTATCTGGTTCAGAAGAAAGATCATATCCATCTATCTCATTTCCTATTTGTACATTCAACAAAACAGATGGATTGACTACGGAGAATACAAAATCCAGCATTGCTTTAAACCTATCTATCAGTACGGGATCATTAAATCGCCTTTCTTCCAGATCCAAGGGTATTGTTTTTCCAACAATATCTATGGGGCGAATGGTCAAACTAAACTTTAAGTCGTTGATCTCTGCAAAATAACTGAGGAGCTCTAAAGCGTTGCCGGGATCTACATACTCTCCAGATTCAAGCTCTATGAGATTCCAAGGAAGATGAAGTCCAATAAATTGGATGCCCAGTTCCTTTGCCAATAGTATATTCTGATCAAATGTATTAGTTTCAGTTAAATCCAATATATCAATCCCAATAATACGTTCTCCTTTTGGAACAACCTCTTGAACATCACAGTCCAGTTCCTCTTTAGGGCTCTGATCTTCAGGTTCAGCAGCACATGAAAGAAAAACTACGATAAAACTAAGGATGATGTATTGCATTGTATCCATTATATCAGAGGTTCGGTATAAGCACTAACAGGCAAATCCTTCTCAAAATAGATATCGGTCTTTATTTTGAGCGAGAGTTTGATCCATAATTCTTATTACAGCTTATGAACTGTTACTATTCAGGTAGGCGTCATTTTGACTAAAAAAAACACTTTCCCCGTCATATTTCCGCTACTTTTTTCGCCATAGCGCTGCTATGCCTCAAAAAAAAAGCGTCATCTGACGAAAAAATTGCCTTTTTTTATCTCAAAAGCAACCTCCTGAATAGTAGCTATAAACTTTAATATCATCCGATTTATTGAGGAACTATAAAATTAATACCGGATTATTGTCTTATTCACACTGCTTTGTTTTGTTGATTCTTAAAATACTTGATTGGGTTAAGCATTATTCCGTTATACTGGAAACAATAAGAGGGGATGTAAGTCATGTATTTCCAGAGATACCTCTGCTCATTTCTTGTCGGATTTCGCTATAATCACTTACAGAAATAAAAGATATATACAAAACATAAAACCCCCAGCTAGGGAAAAAAGTCCTATATAGAATCGTCTTCTTGTAATTTGAAATAGCATAAGCCAGCCCCCTATGCATACAATAATGAGGCCTACTGATACAATATCTAATGAGAGGCTCCATAAATATGCCAAAAGTGGCTGGTATCTTTCTCCTTGCTCCTGTGGAGTTGGATTTCGCAATGTATGCAATGCTCTCAATACTGCCCATTTGTCTAGTTTTGTTTTCTTAATCAATACTTTCCCATCATTAAGACCAGCTTGTATATCAAATCGAACTCCAGGTTTTGTGACAATAAAATTCAAATGCAAAGAATCACTTGAATATCTTAAATTGACAACGCTTCCTTTCAGGTTCAATTGATTCATTATATCCAGCAGAAGAGTATGTTTTTCATTTACTTTGTTCACATCAATCATTTTCTCATAACTGAATACCTCCTTATGCTTCCATGAATTGGCAAACTACCAATGATGGTTGAGTAGTAATCCGCTAAGCCCAAACAACCAAATAAATAGAAGTAATAATAAGCCTAGATAAATATGGATCTTACGATTCCATTTTATAAAATATTCCTTCTGCTTAATGATAATCATTTTAATCAAACTGACAAGCCAACGATAAGAGATACTATAGAAATAAATCCAATGAATAGAGCGATTAGTCCTAAGTATCTCTCACCTTTAAAACTGTACCAAAGAATAACTCCTGTGACACTGGTTAACAAAAGACAGATTACAGATAGATCAACTAGCGAGCTCCAAAATTTAGTCTTTGTCCAGTTGCCACGAATAATAGCATTATGTGGTCCGGGCATTTTATGTAACCAGATCAACTTCTTCCAAAAGCTTACCTTCTCACTATGAATGTATGCGATACCTGATAATAGATCCGCTTTAATCGAAATTCTATATCCTGGCTTAGTTACTGGAATATACAACTTGATGGAGTCACCAAAGATATTGGATATTTCTCCTTTTACATTTAATTGCTCTAAAATATCCTTCGCATATTCAATCTTTGTTTTGGCAATACTCCGCAACTTAAACTTTACACTCTCATCGACGACATCATCAACAGAAAAAGTCCATTCTTCCCAATTTTCTTGCCATTGGATAAAATTATGGTTTAGGATTATGGCGCTAATCGAAAAAACTAAGATAAAAGGGCTGATGAATAGTCCCGCATACAAATGAATATCTCTAACTTTTCTATGATAGTTTTTCATACTTAAGATATGATTAGAGGTCTTTTGACAAGTATATTACCAACCGAAACATTATAGGCCAATATCATCCACGTATAATTATAAGATGAACCATAAAGTATGAATATACAATATCCTAACTATCGTTTTCTCACACTACACTTGGGCTACATGCTCCAAGGTACGAATATATAGTCTGTGGGTGCTGATTGGGTTACTTTTCTATACAATATGCAGTGATGCCTAAGTATCCTGTTACTAATCATTGTATATGCTGTATAGATAAAAAAATTGATATTTTTCTATCATACTAAGCTCATTTTTCTTTGCGTAAAAGCGCTATGGAAAGAAAAATAGCTGAAGGATGATCGGAAAGAGCCTTTTTTAGCATAAATGATATCTAATGTATAGTGACACAAATTGAGAAAAGCACACAGGTCGCCTGTCTGCCGAACAACAGGTAGACCATAAGAAGCATTTTTGGTGTTGTGAATTTTCGGAGTGAGCACAATTTTAAGAACAAATTGAAAAGGCGACCCTTGATCGGATCGCCTTTGTTGAACAACTGGTTTAGAAAGGGTCATTCAATATCACTTGCGGAAGATTAGAATCGAAGGTATATACATGGCGGGTTTAAGACACTAGGATATACCCGAGAGTGGTTCTTGGTGTTTTCCCTCTATGTCTATAATGCATCACAACACCAGAGGTTTGACCGGTGTCTAACCCTAGGCTATTTTATCTATACTCTATTCTTCAGAAGCCTCATCTCCCTTACGGGTACTACTCAAAGAATCTTGTTTGTTCTGCACTAGAGACTTCGGTAGGCTCATTCCACTTTGCTCTAGAAAATCATTGAGTTGAGGCATCATACCATAAAGACCTTGTACAAAGTTGCCTACCCCTTTTCCACTTCCATTGTCGTAAACAACCACCTTATCTATATCGAGATCTTTGATGGCTGAAGTCTGAATCTTGGCCAGTTCGGTTAATTTATCGATCATAAGATATCCAATGGCACTTTGTGGGTCTCCATTTGCGGCAGCGACCAATCGCTCAAATCCCTCAGCCTGTTTGGATAACAATTCTTCTTGACCTTTTGCTTGAGCTACATATCGCAGCAGTATAGCATCGGCTTCGCCCTTAGCGGTCTCCCGTTGTTTCTGAGCCTCTGCTTGGGCTGCTATTACGGTCATTTCTTTCTCGATTTCAGCATGGACGACTTCATCTGCCTGCCTACGCGCCAACTCCATTTTGGCTCTTGCATCCTCTGCTTCTCGCTCAGCGAAGTAGGCTTCTTCCAGAGCTTTGGCTGCTGCGACTTTTCGTGCTGCGGTGGCTCGGCGTTCAGCTTCGGCAACTTCGACATCTTTCTGAGCATCGGATGCCGCAATTTTGATACGAGCCATGTTCTTGCCTTCAATGGCTAGAGCATTGGCATCTGCTTCACCCACTTCAGCTTTTGAATTGGCCTCCGCAATGCTTATCCGCTGAAGTTGAAGGGCTTCGGCCTCACCTATTTCGGCTTTCGAATTGGCTTCCGCTATACTAATACGCTGTGATTGACGGGCAATAGCTTCACCTATTTCGGCTCGACTGTTGGCGTCGGCTACCTTAATACGCTGATCCTGCTCCGCCTCGGCCTGACCAATTGCTCCTGTACGGACTTCATTGGATACCTTCACCTTGGCATCATTGATCGCTTTGGCTGCAGCTTCTTTGCCAAGTGCCTGTATATATCCGGACTCATCCTGAATATCGGTAACATTGACATTGATCAATTCGAGACCTATTTTGTTCAACTCATGCCCGACATTTCTATATACAGATTCGACAAATTTGTCACGATCTGTATTCAGTTCTTCAATATCCATATTGGCAATAACCAATCGCATTTGACCCATGATAATATCATGTGCCAATGCTCTTATAGATCCTTGATCCAATCCCAATAGACGCTCGGCAGCGTTGATCATCAAATGCGGCTTGTTGCTAACTCCAACAGTAAACTGTGCAGGTACAGAAACTCGGATATTCTGTTTCGATAAAGCATCCTGTAGATTCACATCTATGCTAATCGGTGTAAGATCGAGATATCTGTAATCCTGAATAACAGGCCAGACAAATGTCGCCCCTCCGGCATAACACTTGGCAGATTGCTCACCATCGGTCTTGCCATACACTACCAATATCTTGTCTGAAGGACAACGCCGATACCGACTGATTACAAACACAAGCACAAGAAGTGCCAACACTATTACAAAACCTACAACTCCTAAAAATTCCATCTTTTATGTAGTTTAGTTAATAAAATATATTCAAGCAATATAAAATATAAAAGAATCTTATTGTCTCAATCTTACACCTCTATGTTCCAACTTCCTGCACAAGTACGTACTCTCCATCTACGTCCATAACCACCACCATGGCTCCCGATGCTATCTCCTTCTTTTCAAAGGAGCGCGCCTTCAACTCTCGATGTGCTCCTTTGATATCGATATGAGCGATACCGGTATCCCCGATCGACGGTATCCGTACATAAACTTTGCCCTTCTGAAACATTGCGTCGTCCATCGACCAATTGACGTTTTCCTCATTTTTTAACAACAACTTAAATAAGTAATGCAAAAGTAAAAATGCCAACGCACCCGATACTAAACCGATGCCTATCACCATACCCGGGTGTTTGCCCGAAACCAGTAAGATCTTCATGACCCAAGCACTAACAGATACAAACGTCAATGCCCCTTTAATCACACCCAATCCACCGGGATCTGTATCGACGTCCGTATCGCCCACATCCAAATCAATATCCACATCCAAATCAAGTCCACCCAGCAAGGATAACAACATTAACAATATTAATAATCCTCCCGTAATTATAGAAACCCACATCAATATCTCAGCCATAACATTTATATTATTAAATTAAAGAAATCAATGATAAATAATATTAATTGCGTGACAAATAAATTATGAAAATATTAATATAATAACAAAATTCATAGACATACCTAAGGAAAAATCCGACGAATATCATAGGACAACAATTATCGCAAAGTAGTGAGACGATGAGGTCTGATAAATGATGAATCACTCAATGAAATTGATTGAAAACAAATTGATAAGCTATTTGCTTGGCCAATCTGTCATCCCAAAGGAAGTAGTAGAGCCGTATTTGCAAGCCGTATCATCATTGACAACCAGTATGTTATCCTCATTGTCCATAATAAACTCACAATCAAGCTCAAATTCAAAATAGTCTAATATACTATAAGAGAGGAAATGATGTCAACCTAGCCATGATAATTCTAAAGTTATTTTTACTTCTAATTTACTCATTTTAAGGGACTTATATGTGATTTAAACCACTCGATCTTTATTTTATTTTATAGCTAAACTTGACTATATGATACACATATACACTCTATATTTGCGCTAAAATATACAAAGATGAGCGTCTATATATCTGCTTTGAGAAGTGTCCTGTCTTCTGGACAAGGCCACAAGATGTATGTAAGATGATAGACTTTGAACTAAGACAGGGAGTTGCATCGGTTGCTTTTACCGGACGAAATCATAAATCACAATCAAAAAGGCGCTCATACGCTGACCAAAGACCGGAAACATTTCAAGATGACTTAAAAGGGAATGAATGAAAAACAGAATAATACAATTGTTTCGAGATAAGCAAAAAGATGTCCTGAACGTATATTTTACAGCCGGCCATCCGGACAAAGAGAGTACGATACCTCTCATCCACGCTCTGACACGCAATGGCGTGGATCTAATCGAAGTGGGTTTGCCCTATTCTGACCCATTGGCTGATGGCACAACGATTCAGG
>JAJRXG010000195.1 GCA_024276375.1 Bacteroidota bacterium
GGAGGCGGGCTTTGATGTCGGAGATTGTCATAGTTGCAAAAAATTATTCCAATTTTCTTCAATGTGTAACATTAGACACAAATCTATAATTCCTTTCTCATTTTACCAAGTTGTACCATGCTTTTTTATGTAACTTAATTCTCGTAAATTTGTTTTATCAATGTAAATACTTGCAATTCGGCGTAATATGTTAAACATTAGTGATAAAATATCGACTCTCAGAAAGGAAAGAAAGTGGTCGCAGACCGAACTTGCAAAGCAAATTGATGCTTCAAGAGAGATCATAGGCAAATACGAAAGAGGAGAGAATTTGCCATCTATTGAGATGGCTCTTAAAATGGCTAAAGCTTTCGGAGTAACCGTTGATTTCTTACTTGGCGAGGGTGAGTACGGTTCTTTTGATAAAGATACCGTTGATAGAATTACCAATATTCAGAACTTAGATCAATCTACTCGATCTATCCTTTTTAATCTTATCGATACTTACATTCAGAACTTTAAGACTAAACAGGCTTTCGCTAAATAACAAAAGCCCCACCGAAGTGAGGCTTTCTAATTACTGTATTGTGAATTTTTTCTGCGACCTTATTGGCTGCATTGGTTTAATAAAGGCTTCTTCTACATTAAGAATATTTCCAATGAACTTTGCTTCAATTTCATACGAACCAGAAGATAAATCTCTATAAATTTGATTCAGTTGAAAATCAAATTTTTCTTTTATTCTTCCGTCTTTTTTTAGAACAACGTATTCATTTTTTTTAGACAAATCTGGCTTAACTTTGATTCCATATACTAATTCAGTTCCTCTTTTAAGTTCAAAAGTTATGTTTGACCAATATTTCAAACTACTAATTTTTAAGTCCTGATTTGACGAATTAATTAGTTCAATAAATATTGGAACTTCATTTATGGGAGTTTCAATGTTGTCAGGAATATCAATATTCAATTCTATCATTATATTTTCATGCTCTAAAATTGTCTTAAAACCTTGCGACTTGCAAGAAAATAATGACGTTAAGGAAATGAATAAAAATACCTGCCATGTGTTTTTAATTAATACCATTTCAATTTTACTTTATTGTTGAACCGTGTCGGCATAACATATTTCCACTTGCTTCCACCTCCTAATGAATTTGACCATTGATTCCAAAGCGGATTATCGGTATTAAGGGCTTTCAATCCAATTTTCATTTTGCTTGAACTATAAATTTCCTGTGCATATCCCAATGGACCGTCAATTGAAAGTGTTGTAGTGCCAGTAGAAGGGTAAGCCCAATGAGAAAAACCTCCTGAAGCAGTTTTTACCTTGTCTAATAACGCATGCCCATATTCATGTACCATTGTTGCTTTCAGTAGATCTGGTGAATCAAAAGCTGAAGGTCCTATATAAACCAAGTCTGCTCCAACAGGTGGAGTAACTCCATAAGCTTCTGTTAATTTAGAATCATACTTAAAAGTTACTCCATCAAGTCCAAACTTATTTTGTACAAAATCTATTGCATCCTGATATTGTCCTTTCTTAGCATAGTTTTTAATTACTCCATCATCCAATCTAAACCCATGCCCGTCTATTGTATTTCCAACAGCTTCAATTCCAGAAGTGCCAGCAGCAAAAGTCGCTCCCCATTTTGCTCCTTCCAAAGCTCCATCAAAAAAGTTTCCTCCATACAATGCAGAATTAAGACCTCCAGTTATGCCTCCTTCCGCAGCTCCCCATGCGATATTTCCAATAAGTGAGCCTCCGCCAAACTGTCCTAACGTTCCTCCTACAGCTCCAACTAATGCTCCTTTCCAAGCTCCTTCCCAACCATTGTTGATTCCTCCGCTGATTGCCCCAATAGCTGCACCAATCCCTACAATTGCCAAAAACGGCAAATCCCCCTCTGGATCTGCGAAGGAGATGGGGTTGTTGAACATGGAGTTATAAGGACTAAGTCCATAAAAACTTTCCGCCTTTGGATCGACCCCACCCCAACGCCCTATCGTGGGATCGAGCCAACGATAGGAAGCCATATTGATATTGAGCTCAAATCGCTCTAAGTATTCTATACCATTGTATTGATAGGAGAGCGGAGAAGGGCGTTTTGACCAGTTGCCTTTTTGGCGTAATCCGAAGGGATAGTAATGCTCGGTCTGGAGTATCTCATCGTTATTGATAGAACCATTGTTGTTGAGATCTGAGAACATCATGCGCATATTGCCCAGATGATCGGTAATGATGTATTCATACTTCCATGTTCCTATTCCCAGAGGGGTGGGATCTACCGAAAACACTGCTCCTTGATCTGTCTTAAAGCCAGGCATCAATTCTGTGTCATTGACAAAGCCAAAGTCCACTTCTGTCTGTCCTGTACTTTGTATCAAGCCTGCGTCTGAGTAGATCGCTTGTCCTTGTATATCCAACTTGCCATATACGGAGTCGGTGACATACACATAATCGGGATTGAATACGCCATTATATGCTCTTCCTTCAGGATGATATATGGATTCAATGTCTCCATTGAGATATTCGATCTGTCCTACATAATTGCGATCTTCTATCAGTGTTTGGTTGGCTAGGTAGGCTTTTTTATTGAGCAAGGTACCTGATCCATCATACTGAAAGACCATCTTGCGTCCATCGTCCCATAGTACTTGACTGACGATATCGAGGTGGTTGTAGGTATAGGTGATACCCTTCATAGAATCCCGTGCGGTGTTGCCGTTACCATCATAACTATACTTGAAGCTTCCCCCTGCCTTTCTCTTAAATCCTTCTGTTCTTCCTGCTACGCCAGGGGCGGTATCTATAACATGGGAGAGCTGATTGGTATTGGCAACATAATTCAAACTCAGGTTGTCTATTATCGTGGACGTAGTTTGTTGCAGAAGGCGACCATAGCGCAATAGGTTGGTGATATTGCCACGATCATCATAGAGGTATGAGACCGTGTATAGACCTGCGTTAATAGCTAGATTGTTGGATTGAAGTTCTAGGTAATCTGCATTGGTTAAGCGGTTGAGATAATCATATTGATACTTATAGACCCGTTTGTTCTCTCCTGTGGTCTGCCATACGGAGTTGATGATATCTCCATTTTTGCGGATGGGTACACTTGCAGATGGGTAGGCCATATCATACCTCAGATGGTAGTTATATAGATTGGAAGTGATATCTGTCATAAACCCAACGGGTCGATAGGTATAATCTTCTTCCAGTAATGCTCCTGATGCGCTGATGCCCACTCGATGGGAGCTCAGCTCTTCTTTGTGGTTGAAGCTCGTCGTATTGATGGTGGTATATGCGCCATCAATGCCAAATATGGTACTATCTGGCCTTCCTTTGTCATCATAACTCTGTACCAGATCTGTGATGACATTGCGCATGGGACTGTGATGATTGAAAGAGGTGCTTACAGGATTGAAAGCACCATCGTATGTGATCTGTGTGATGTCCTTGGCACTTAGATCTAGGTGGTTATTGGATTGTATCGTCAGTGGTTGTCCACAAGCGCTAAATGCCGTAGTGGTACTTGAGAGCCAATTGGAAGTACCGAGGATTCTATCCTTGGAGGATACCAATTTGTCCTTGGTAAAGGAAGTTGTACCATAGATGTTTTGGGTGAGCGCTACACTGGGGGTTAGATTGGCAAAGGTTCCAGATGTGGCTGGTGCAGTGGAGGTAAATCCGGATTTTATTTCTCTACCGTTGGTATCAAAATCATATACATAATATTGGCCCTGGGCGCTGAGCGTGCCATCTTGCATAGCGGCCATCATGTCTCGGTCATTATACCAATAGTTGATGGTATCTCTGCCGGGTATTTTTTTAGCAATGACATGACCTTCTATATCATATTGATAGTAGTAGTTGAGGTCTGTAGTGCTTGCAGATGCTCCAGACGGAAAGACAACCGTAGGTCTATGTTTTAGATCATAATGGGTATAATTGTCTATGGGGTTACTGCCATTGCTATCCGTACGCCGAGACAATATGGTATTGCCTTTGCGATCTACAAAAGAAATGGATCGATTGCCATTGCCATCGATGGAGGTGATTTTGCTCAATGACTTGGGAGGATATAGATAAGAAGTCAGTGGATCTGCGACACCATCCGCAGCGGTATTATAGCTATAACTTGTCGTAGAAGGATAATTAAAATCTGTGTGGGTAGTAGATATGGGTCTGCCTAGTGGCGATAATTCATAGCTTGTTTCTCTGTGTTGAAATGTGACACTGGGTGATATATATGTGCCACCGTTATAGATAGAAACAAAAGGTTCAAAAGCATATTGGGGGCGACGATGTTTATCGAGCTGTACTGCCTGAATGATATCTCGGCCATTGGGTGCTTGTCCGATGAGTACTGTCTCGATGGGCGTACCCAGTCCATCTAAATACTGCCTTGAGGACAGTTGAATGAGGTCACTTCTCCCACTTACATCAGCAGGATAAGTCTGCGTTGTAGTGGTGTAAGAAAAAGTAGTGGGTGCTGTTGCCAATTGATAACTCCATGTGGTTGTTGCACCATTGCAATCGTTGGTGATACTCGAAGGGCGCAATAAAGCATCGTATGTAGCTGTTGTCGTTGTGCCATCTACTGCAGTAATTTTATTAAGTAAGCGGCTGTTGGGATAATATTCGAACGTAGTGGTAAAACCATTGAAGCTCTGTGTTGCGAGGAGCTTATCAGCATTGTAAGTATTGCTACGTGATAGCCACCCTTTGCTGCGACTTTGTTTGATCTGCCCAAAGCTATTGTAGGACTCTATGGTAAGTTCTGTTGACCACTGCCCCGGTTGTAATACTCCATTGTTCCAAGTACGCTGATATTGTTTAAAATAATGCGGGAAGGGATCTGAACCTGTATCTTGACCCAAGAACCCCGTGGTTTTGTAGTGATCAAATACGATCTGTGATCCCGCGATTGTATCTCCATTAACGAGGGTAAATGAGGCATAGGGTATAGAGATCATATTGCGATTGGATAGCGCTGTATCAATACCTCCTATGTATTGGGAAGTATAACGTGTGTGGTTCTCATATACTGTCCCGTCAGAATTGCTTGTGGTGATTTTTATGGGTGAAAATACCATTGTATCACTCACTTCATACGCTAATAAGGTTGTATCAATGACGTCATCGAGGGTGGTAATCACTCTGATAGGGCGCATGATATTGGATCTGATCGTATAGATATTGTAGGGATATTCATAGTTGCTAAAATTGTAGCCACTAAAATCCGAAAGGTTTTCTACTGTATATGGAGTGCCTAGAAGTCCGTATGAATTGGCAGTGTGCAATTCATGCTTGGTATCAGTATATTGTATCTCTGTATTGTTCGAAGTACGTACGTGGGATTCATAATCGACGCCTACTTTGGGTTTGTATTGCGGTGGTTCTGGCGGATAGTGAGGATCTGGCATGATACCACTGAAATCGGTATAAAAGCGATGTTCCATTGTACCGCTTCCATTGTAGTGTACCAATACTCTATCATAACCTATGTGGCTGCCATCATATCCTGTAAGCGGTAGTAAGGAATTGGATCTAAACAGGGCATTTCTGCCATGGACATTAAAGCCAAACTTTGGTGATTGGAATATTCTACCACTGGATTGTCCCGTGTTGACAACATCTGGATAGGTATAGGTCATGATGTGATCGGGCGTATATAGATTGTTGTCCTTGCGAGTTATTTTCTTAATGCGCAATCCACCACATACCTTGGTGGTATAGCCTGCGGCATGATATAGATCGAGATCCCCTTTGCTTCTCGATGCGCCTACATAAAACTTAAAATTATGTCCTGCCACCATGCCCAAGGTATCGAGGCGCACCATCACGGGAATGGAGGATATATCTGTCCAGTTTTTAGAATATATCTGGGTATTGTTAGTCAAGTCCGTGATGGTTAAATCTATACTATAGGTCTGCGGCGATCCGTTGGGACAGGAGTTAGGCAGGAGTTCTTGCACCAACCAGACATAGCCTGTGTTGATCTGATGATCATTGAGGATGATATTTTGAAAATTGTTAGACGAACAACAAGCCGTTCCTCCCTGATTGGTACAACTTGCTATGCTGACAGGATTGTCCAATAGATCATTGTAGTACTTATAGCTATTGGATTCCCATTCGTATTCTGTTGTCCCTTGTGTGGGCCATGTGATCTTGACAAGTTGCCCGTATTTTTGAGCATCTGCATCACTGCTTCGGTCAATAGTTGTTCCTGAAGGGTTGCTCCAGATGACCGTGCCGCCACCTACTTTGACGGTCGTGTTGGGGATGAGGTGATTGGTACTTGTACTATTGTTGGCATCATTATAGAAACCAAAGGCGTCTATATCGCGCGTCTCTTTATGGGGAAAGAAGTTGTTCTTTGTACCTGTGTAATAATGAAATTTATAAGGAGGCTCTTCAGCTTGACCGTCTGAAGATTGTAACTGTAGTTGTGAGAGCCTAAGGTGTTTTTTATACTTGCCACTTCCTTCAGTATCTATAAAATATCCATAGGTAAAATCATAGACGATACTAGTACTTCCTTCTGTGATGTGGATCTTGTCTATGCCCTTGGGCGTGGTGGCAGTGTTCTGTCCGAGGATATTGGAGATGGTGCCTGCATCGAGATCTGCTCGTTCAAAGTGATCTACTTCTATTGTGGTGGTGGATGTGATGATCTTATCGAGTACTTTATTGCGTACTTGTATAAACTCTCGTGAGGTAGAGCTACAACCTCCATCACTGGTTTGTTGATTGAAATTGCCATCTAGGTATAAGAGCTTATCGCAAAAAATGGTAACAGGATATTGATAGTCAGTATCAATGTATTGTAAATCTATGCTATTGCGATTCGAAGCATCACGCAATTCTTCTAGGGGGAAATGTTCGTAATACGCAAATTTGTTTTTTTGGAATACGAACTCATTGCTACTCCCTATACATGTACTTTGAATATAATCTGAATCTACTCCAAACCAATAGTTTGTTCCATCTTCTCCAACGATGTGGAAGCCTACTAGGGTGCCACAAGTATTAAACTTGGGATATATCTTGATAAAAGAGCGTGGTATGGTTTTAATCTTTATCGGTGGTACGGCCGTTTGGGCCATTTGCTCAAATGTAAATTTGTAAGAACCCAAGCCTGGGGATGATACGATGTAGATATCTGGTTGGCTATCCTTGGTGCCATTGGTCACTGCTTGACGAAAGGTCTCGCTTGTGCTTAGATTGTGGGAATCATAATACCAGCCATTGTCCTTATCATCGGCGATGCCTTGCGGTATCCGCACGACACTACCTCCTGAAGATAAACTCCACCCCAACCCAACCTCTGAGGCGATCTCCTGTACCCGTATCCCTGAGGCTGTATAGCTCAGAGAAATCGGTATATTCAACCCTGCTTCTTGTACGGTATAAATCGGTATTGTCTGGGTGATGGCTCCTCTATATAAATTGACAGATGCAGATTGTACTGCCTTAGCGGATGCCCAAGCACTGGCACTCGGTAGTGAGGGTGCATTTACTGAAGGCTTCTGAACTTGACTACTGAGGATGAATGTTTGGCACAGCAGAATGAGCAATATCCAGTGCTTATATTGTCTCATGATCCTGCTTTTGTGGAACTGAGCAATATCTGTGGCCGTAATAGCCGCAGCATTGTATGCATGCGCTGCACTTGTCCCGTC
This sequence comes from Bacteroidota bacterium, assembly GCA_024276375.1. Classification (GTDB taxonomy): domain Bacteria; phylum Bacteroidota; class Bacteroidia; order Chitinophagales; family Saprospiraceae; genus JAJRXG01. Next base: position 7,669 of record JAJRXG010000195.1, read on the forward strand.
GTGAACATCATCTGGCAAGCATCCGGCGTTGCGTCCATATAATTCATCGTCATCTCTATAGGATAATCTTGACACGACGAACTGTGATTAGGTCCTGGACAATTATAATTGGGATGAGAGTGCAGGGGCGTATCACGGACAAAATCATCATTGCAATAGGAATGCTCATCCCACAGTTCGCGCAACCCAATATAGGAGGCGATTAAATGTGTTAAAGTCTTTCCTTCGGTGTAATAAGGAGACTCTGCTCCTGTTGCTCCAAAAAAACGGCTGTCTATTACGATGCCATCCGATGCATCTATCAAGTATGGACTTGTAGCATATGAACCTAAGCCTTCTGACAGGTCACATACCCAGATGTTGAGGTAGCGTGATGGGCTGATGGCACTTGCTCCGCCGAGCTTCGGATCTTTCATCTCGTCCCACTGCGTCCATGGACGCTCTGATATGTTGAGTGTACCGATGCCC
>JAJRXG010000196.1 GCA_024276375.1 Bacteroidota bacterium
AAGGCCATAGATACGCCGCTCATAATTGGCGCAGAACACTGATTGTTGAAAACCCATAAGTCCGCTTCGAATTCAGTCGAGTCTCGTTGGAATTTGTTGTGTACTGTGACGTTAGAAAAACCAGAGCAGTCTAGACCAGGATATTTCCTGGAAACCAGTACGCCGCAGATTGTATTATATACTAAATAGAATCTGGCGAGCCGTGATAGATAGTATTTACGGCGCTAAGGAGAGCGATTGCATTCAATTCCACGGTTTCCGGCACTTGTAAAATACTTTCAAGAACGATCTTATCTGTACTACTCCTTCCAAGAATTTCCGCAATTTGAGTCAAAGTACAAGCCCAAATTGTCCCATTGTAATATACTCTATAAACAGTCTCCTCCTTACCATATGAGCTACCATTAGACTTATAATAAGGCAAAGTTGCAAGATAGGTCAATGTATCGTCAATAATTGTTCTTTTAAATCGTGTAGTTATTGATTCTCGCCCTGCCCAACGGTTGACGGAATCTGTATCAAAATATGATCGCGCATAGGAGCCTGCCCAGTAATCTGCGAATCCCTCTGATAAAGACCATGAGTTAAGATCTTCAAATGGATAGTTACCTGTATAGTTTTGTAAAGCATGACCATATTCATGTATTATCGCGGTTGTATCTTCTGAAATATCAACAGCATCATTTGCGTAACCGTATACAATACGGTTGCTTGCTGATAGATAATGGGCGTTATTCGTATCATTCAAGGCATGTGGATCCACTTGCATACTTGCATTTTGAATTGAATAAAAACCTAATGATTGAATCCATTTTTGGCTTTTCGTTATATGATAGTACGCCATCACTGCTTCGAATGTGGAGTCTGACCGGGTTGTTGAAAAGTCAGAAGTATCGCGCGCATAAGCTAGGCTGTCACCAGGATAATAGGGAGGTTCAATCGAAGTTATACTACAGTAGGGCCCTACCAGAGAGTAATAACCAGTTACGTTATCATAAGAGATTGAATCCAATGTTACTTCAAATAGTTGTGCTGTCAGTTGTGGAGAGTCCTGATCGTTATTGTCGGTGAATCCCGTATCTCCATATTGCGAACCGGAACTTGTCAACGGATCAGGTTTGAAAACTGTGCCGGTTCCTTGAACAAATACCGAATTTAATGGTGATGCTATCTTGCCTGTTCTCTGAACATACAACTCGCGCGTTTTCATTTCCTTAATCTTTTGATTATGCTCACCATAAACACTGAATGAGCAACCCACGACAAGATTGTTGCTTTGGATAATCTTTCCTGATTCAGCATCAAAAAGGATTTCCATCTCTTCATAAGGTAAAGATATCTGAATGACACAGCGAAAAACGAGGGTTAACTGAGTTTTTCCCTTCATGTAAAACAAATTTGGACCCTTGAGAAATTGAACAGACTTTCCTTTATAATAATCAAAAACGACTTTACGAATGTCCAAATTGGTTAAGATAGAGGTGCTTTTATTTGTACTTGTGATGGACGAACATGTATGTATTCTTTACTGCAATGACCTTCCCATCCTTATCGAGCGTGAAAAGAAGTTGAGCTCTAAGAACAGGGATGTCATGAATTCGTTGTTCGAAGAGCACTTGAGTTGAGTATCTACCCCTTTGCAATTTTAAAATGGACATGATCGCCGATTTTGTTATTGGTATTCCGAGAATATTCCGATTTCTGAGGAGGAAGCTTTTTGCAATCTTCTCGGCCGATTGAGATGAGGGCACATTAAGGAAGTCCTGGATATTGGACCACATTCGGATATACCCGGTTTCAGCGTCGATACCGTTTCCGTTTACGAAGATAGTACTATTTTTCTGGGAGTAGGACAGATCGCAAGATAGTACGTACTATGCAAGGAAAAAAAACGAAAATATCTTGTTAATAAAAATGCCTCTCATTGTAAGCCCTCCTAAAAAATGGCAAATTAAAAATAAAAATAGATTACAATTTTCTGATTCCTGTCAATACCG
>JAJRXG010000197.1 GCA_024276375.1 Bacteroidota bacterium
ATGTTCATCTAGTTCTAATACCAAATTAAAGTCTCTTAGTTGATATGCCACAGTTGTGTTATCATGCTTCCCTTTGCATCGCCTGTCTGAAGACTTGGTCCTATCATCATGCTCGACTATATTTTAACTTTCGATGAAGATAAAAAAATATTTTTTTTTGCCCGGATATGTATATCCGGGTCTTGCATGTATTGCTGAATTGGGCTTTAGCCCTTAAAAACCTACTGCAATATGAATGGCTAAAGCCAATTTATTTGTTCACCTGCTTATCCCCAGTCTAAAGACCCGGACAATATGCTTTTTATAGCCCTAGTAGTATATCCTTTTATGATTTTCCATTGTTGTGATATCATGCGGCCTTGCCTCCCGAGGCCTGCAAACCGTACTCCTAGACAAGTAAAATTTTCGATGATAGCTTGAATCAATTTTGCCCGTGTGTATAACATACTATAGATATTCTTGCTTAATCTGGGACAATGTCGCAATGAAAAGCATACTTTCGGTATTAGAACTATATATACGAATTGATATATTGATTCTTTCATATTGATACCGTAACATTAAAATCAATTGACATGAAACACATTATCCCTTGTGCCTTCTGCCTACTACTACTTTCGGCATGCAATACACAACATTCCTCTTCTACGATAACCGATAGTCAAACATTGGATGATATGAACAATCCTCTACTTCAATCTTGGGACACCCCATTTGCAACGCCTCCATTTGATCTCATCTCAAGTAGCCACTATCAGCCTGCGATTGAGGCCGCCATGATGGAGCACGAGCAGGAAATAAATAACATTGTAGAGAATCCGGATCTCCCGACATTTGAAAACACCATTGTAGCATTGGAAACCAGTGGTGAATCACTCAAAAGAGTCTCTTCTGTTTTCAACGCCGTAGAGGCAGCTAACACAGATGACGTCATCAAAAAGGCATCTCAAAGCATCAGACCACAACTAGCTGCTCATCTGGACAACATCAACATGAACAAAGATTTGTTTGATCGAGTGCACCAAGTATATCAACAGATCAATTCGTTGACACTATCATCCGAAGATCTCAAGTTGCTGGATGAAACCTACAAATCCTTTATCCGTTCAGGGGTCAATCTCGAGGGCGCAAAACAAGCAAAACTCAGATCCATCAATCAGAGACTGGCCACCTTGAGTCAGAACTTTGACAATAATCTGTTGGATGAGACCAATGCATTTGATTTGCATGTGACGGAAAGAAAAGACCTCGGCCAAATGCCTCAAAATTTTATCACCGCAGCAGAGGAAGAAGCTCGGAAAAGAGGTCACGATTCAGGATGGTCTTTTACCCTACAACGACCGAGTTTTTATCCTTTTCTGGACTATAGCCCAAATCGCAATTTGAGAGACAAGATATTTCAAGCTTATGCCCATCGCGGCAATAACAACAATGCCAGTGACAACAAGACAATACTGGAGGAAATTGTAAAACTCAGAACAGAGCGGGCACATCTATTGGGGTATCAGACACATGCCGATTATGTGTTGGAAGAGACTATGGCAGAGAACGCGGACAATGTATATAAGCTCTTGGATCAAGTATGGAAGCCTGCTCTCTCCACGGCTATCAAAGATCGAATCTTGCTTGCCGAAGCGATGCGTGCGGATGGCATCGAGCAGCCCTTCAGAGCCAGTGACTGGCGTTATTACGTACGAAAAATAAGGGAACAAAAATACAACTTTGACGAAGATCAGACGCGCCCCTACTTTGAAGCCAATGCAGTAAGAGATGGTGCATTTATGCTTGCCGAAAAGCTCTTTGGATTGTCTTTTGTAGAACGAAAAGACATCTCCACATGGCATGATGATCAACAAGTATTTGAAGTATTTGACGAGAGCAATCAACATCTGGGCATCCTCTATACTGACTTCTATGCTCGAGCCACCAAGCGTGGTGGTGCATGGATGAATGAACTCCGGTCTCAATCCAATGTCAACTCATTTGTGACACCTGTTGTGACCAACAATTTTAACTTTCCCGCACCCACGGGAGATAGTCCATCCCTGTTGAGCTTCACCCAAGCCCAGACCGTATTTCACGAATTTGGCCATGCGCTTCACGGACTACTTTCCAAGGTGAAATATGCTTCATTGTCCGGCACTAATGTACCCAGAGACTTTGTTGAATTTCCGTCTCAGGTAATGGAAAATTGGATGAGTGAACCGGAAATACTAAAACTATATGCCAAGCATTATCAGACCGGAGAAGTAATCCCTGCGGAGATGGTCGCCAAAATGAATCAAGCCAATGGATTTAACGAAGGATTCCGAACGGTAGAATACATGGCTGCTGCTTATCTGGATATGGACTGGCACTCATTGAAGGACACTATGCCACGCAAAACCGAAGAATTTGAAAAATCCGCAATGGATCGAATAGGGTTGATCGATGCAATCATCCCGCGCTATCGCAGTACTTATTTTGCTCATATCACAGGAGGGTATTCGGCGGGATACTATAGTTATCTATGGTCGGAGATACTGGATGCTGATGCCTACCGAGCTTTCAAAAAAACAGGAGATGTGCTCAATCCTCAACTCGCCCAACGATTCCGGATGATGTTGAGTAGTGGAGGTACAAAGTCCGGTATGGATCTTTACAAGGGTTTCAAAGGTAGTGAACCCAACATCGAAGCACTGCTCATGCGCAAAGGCTTTTTATAGGCTGATTTCTACTTGCAGAGATCCTACCTCGAAGGACGAGCAATTCTATTGAGGAGTGACCCAAATCGGAGAGCCATAGGCTCGCTCTTGGATAGCTGCAGGACGAAAAGTTGAAGGGGTCTTCCCCAGAGCGGCCGATGCATAAGTACTATACCGCGGAGTGGGAATCTCCAATACACGTACATAGTAAAAAACACGAGCATTGGGATCATAATCAGGATCCGTCCACAGAACAGACAATACCGCTTGGCCTATGGCATTCTCATAGCTAGCATCGGCCAGATTGACGGTATTGCCGACAGGGGGCAGCTGTCCCGCTCCGTCAAGAGTACGTTGTCCTGACCATGCCACATTATAGATTTGCTCGCTAATCTCCCCATTCTTAAATGTCCCTTTTACAACTTGTATGCGGTCGAGGTGAGCCCCTTGTGGATCCTTGCTCGCATGTATCATCAACTGAGGCGCTCCATGACCGGAAGCTAGTAGATCTCCGCCCATAGGTACACCTTTTTCATAGCCTCTGGCAACATAATCCGCCGATCTCATGTCATCCTCCATAAAATCAAATCCTCCAAAAACGCGCAACTGTATCCTCGTCCCCGTCGTTCCATATACCTCGCGTCTTCTGAACGCTTCATAAATGTGATCCCGAGTATTGCTCTCCGCCCACACAGCTGCATA
>JAJRXG010000198.1 GCA_024276375.1 Bacteroidota bacterium
AACGAAGTTCATTTTTCTCTTAATAGCAGCGCTATTGAGAGGTAAATAGCTAAAGTGTAGCGAAAAAAGAGCCTTTTTTAGCCAAAATTGATACCACCTGAGTAGTTACTTTTGAAGCATAGCAGCGCTACGGCAAAAAAAATAGCGGAAATATGACGGGGAAAGTTTTTTTTTAGCCAAAATGACGCCTACCTGAATAGTAACACATGCAGACCATTATATCAAAATACTTGCAATAATACTCCCTATCCGTTAAGATCATTTCTTTTGATCCGATGTGTGCTATTGTTGATTCGTATCGTTGTCGTAGAGTTATGCTTATGAATTCTAACCTCAACTTCACACAAGCTCTGAAAGAGCGACATACCTATAACCACGGACGACAGCCCTTGGCATAAAATGAAATTGACATGAATGTTGGTTAAAGCATGGGATCTAAATCTGATATTATAAGAAAAAAATCCTAACGATGGGCATATCTTTTGCCATTGTTTTTAATCCATATAAGTCAGTATAACCCACCTTGTTTTGTCACAATAGCTTTACCCCCCACTGTGTGTATAACAAATTGCATAAATTAGGATTTCCCTTGATGAGCGAAACAAATCAACACCTCCCCCACCACGCATTGCCAGCTGATTCCTAGGACTCAATAAAGCATTTTGCCCCGGTCTTTAGACTGGGGATAAAAACAGATCCACTGTATTGGCTTTAGCCATTAATATGCATAGACTTGTTAAGGGCTAAAGCCCAATATGAAAAAGGCATGACTCCCCCGGATATAAATATCCAAGCAAAAGTGTGTATAACAAAATTGTATAAAACGAAGATGTTGATCCGGTACGCCTATGTCCTCATATGTTTAAGAACTCCTCATATAGAGTCTCCCTTGATGAGCGAAACAAATCAACACCTCCCCCACCACGCATTGCCTGCTGATAAAGTGCAGTATATTATACACACTACCCCCTTTAGAAAAATCACCACTTCCGATAATTAACGCAACTTTGTGCTATGAAGGACAATATCGGCAAGCAAGACATACGGATGTTGAATATGGATCAACTCAGCAGAGTTTTGCAAGAGATGGGAGAACCTGTATTTCGCGCTAAGCAAATCAAGGAATGGTTATGGTCTAAAGGAGCGAGCTCATTTGAAGAAATGACCAATCTATCAAAAAATCTTCGAGACAACCTACAGACTCGATATGAGATCCGGGCTATCACCGAGGAAATCACACAACATAGCAGTGATGGTACGATTAAAACAAGATTCCGTCTATATGATGGGTATAAGATCGAATCCGTATTGATACCTGTCCCCGACAACAATCGATATACGGTATGTGTATCCTCTCAAGTCGGTTGTAGCCTCTCATGCAAGTTTTGTGCTACCGGTCAGATGAAGCGCATGCGCAATCTCTCTCCCGGAGAGATCTACGATCAAGTACGCCTCATCAATGAACAATGTATGCATCGATATGGTCATCGTCTCACCAATATCGTATATATGGGTATGGGAGAACCTCTATTGAATTACAATCATGTGATGCATAGTATTGCCCTTATCTCTGATGCGGAAGGATTGGGATTTGCTACGCGTAGAGTAACCATCAGTACTGCCGGAATCGCAAAAATGATTAAGCGTCTTGCTGATGATAATAGTAAGGTCAATCTTGCACTGTCCTTGCACGCCGCTGATGATAAAAAACGCAATCAGATCATGCCTATCAATGAGCAAAACGATCTGGAATCAGTGATGGAAGCTCTTCGTTACTACTATCAGAAAACGCGTAACAAACTCTCATATGAATACATTACTTTTAAGGGTTTCAATGACTCCATTGAGGATGCCATTCGCCTCTCCAAACTATGCAAACCGTTTCCTGTCTTGGTTAACATCATTGAGTACAATCCTATCTCAGGCGTCCGCTACGAGAAAAGTGATGCACTTACGATCGATCAATTTGCTCAAGAACTGCGAAAAAGAAATGTGATGGTAACAGTACGGAAAAGCAGGGGCAAAGACATTGATGCTGCCTGTGGGCAACTGGCCAACAAAACATAAAATATACGAACTAATCCGAACTTCTCATTGTTTTACAAAGATATTAAATCCAAGTGACGCGAGATGAGCATACGACCCTATATACTATCAGAAACCAACTGGAAGTCTGTCCGAGATACGGACTATACGATCGCCTTGCTTCCGTGGGGTGCTACTGAAGCGCACAACTACCACATGCCCTATGCCACCGACAATATCCAAGCGGAGCATATTGCCGGAGAAGCGGCCAAATTGGCTTGGGGAGCAGGAACAAAAGTGATCGTCTTGCCTTGTATCCCATATGGTGTCAACACCGGTCAACTGGATATCAGATTGTGTATGAACATGAATCCCAGCACACAATATGCCATTCTCACTGATATCGTAGATGTTCTTTTGAGACATGATATCGACAAGTTGGTGATCATCAATTCGCATGGCGGAAACAACTTCAAAAACATGATCCGAGAGATGTCCATTGACCAGCCGGATATGTATATGTGCAGCATCAATTGGTGGAAAATCGGAGATAGCAATCAGTACTTTGATGAACCCGGAGATCATGCGGGAGAACTTGAGACGAGTATCCTCATGCATGTAAGACCGGATCTTCTATTGCCATTAAGCGAAGCGGGATCAGGATATGGCAAATCATATAAACTGAAGGGATTGCGCGAAGGATGGGTCACCGGCCAGCGTGAGTGGACAAGAGTAAGCAAAGATACAGGTGTCGGAAATCCTCAACATGCCACAGCCGAAAAAGGAAAGACCTTTCTTGACAACGCCACTCGAGAAATAAGCTCCTTTATTGTAGAACTTGATGCCCTTGATCCCGAGGATATCTATGTAGATCTTTAAACAAGTGGTTCTAAAGAAGAAGGAGGACAATCCTCTAAGAGCACTAAGGAACACTAAGAAAGGAAGGAAAAAAACTAAGTGAACCTAAGTGTCCTAAGTGGTAAAAAGAGGAAATAGGAATCGGTGAGTATATGCGGAGTGCGACCGATAGGAAGCATTACGTATATACATTGTTCTCTGCTGGCTTTCCTTTTTACATTTTAGTTGCGTTAGCTTACAGCTCTTTGCAACCGCAGGAACGAGGATTGCAATGTGCTGTAATTTGCGTTGGATTTTACTCGTCACTAACATTTACAATTTCATTTCTTTTATAAAGTTCAGGTAAATATTTTGACTTAATCCTAAACTGACTTCTGTTTTTTATTTTTGGTTTAGTGGATATATTCTCTAACTTTATTCCTGGGTCATAATAAATATTTCCAATTGCCATTTGAGAAAGAAATAATTGAAAATCTGTTCCAGTTCCCAAGATTATATTGTTACCATATTTGTATTTTCTGTTATTCAAAATTTGCGACAAGGATGGAACGTAACAAGCTTTGTTGTGCTTTCTATTCCAATGCAAGAGCAGGGATGCAAAACTCCAAGATGCTGTTTCGTTATTATCTTTGTCCATCAATGCAATTCTACCGCTTGAGTTTCTAATTTTCCCAGATTCTTTATCGAATCCTATTAATCTCATTTCAAGATTCGTTGTTTTATGTATTTGACCCACTTTATGTACTCCTCCAAAATTCATTCTATCTGGTCTACCTCTTTTATCTTTATACCCGTAAGTTTTGATAAAGTACTCCGTCCCTTTTGTTTTGTATAGTCCGTCAGTAGGCTCAGGTGTCATTAATGTAATAACAGAAGCATCAATCTTATCAAATCGTCTAACACCAAATTGTTTCACTTCCCATCCCATAAAATCAGGTTCTGAATATCCATTTGGTGTTATTCCCAATTCTGCTTCTAATGTATAGCCACCACAGTTCGAAGCATTACAAGGCAATATATTGCTTTCGGAATCAAGCCGTTTTGAATCTATCCAACCAAGGTTATAAATCCTATTTAACTCGCCAAGTAGAATGTTTCGATTATTGGCAGTTTGTGGTAATTCTATAATCTTAAATATTCCATTTGCTGATAAGTCTTTTTCTTTTTCAAATTCTTTAGATACCTGAGAATCTGGGTGAGACACATAACCTAAAACTTTACCTTGATTATCAACAGAAATGAATAAAAGTCTATTTGCAAGTCGTTGAGTCATTAATTTTGAGGGGGCATTTTTTGACCCTAAAAGGAACCCAGAAAAACGAACCTCTGGATATTTAGGATATAGTATTAATTGAGCTCTTGGTGCAGGGGAAATATTACCTTCATCAGTTAGCCATGCAAAATTTATAGAAGCCTTAAATCTTTCTCTTTTCCAATCTCCAGCATCTACTGTTTCAATACTTGAAATAGGAAGGACATTTATTATTTCAAAATTACCACCAAAGTAAACTTGATTTTTTGAGTTGTCATTTGCTGCAAGTGTTTTTACTAAGATTTCTTTGCATCCCTTATTGGCAAATAGCGATTTTAGGTACTTTAGATTCATAAGTTTTCTTTAATTCTTTAACTATATTCTTACCAATTGCCTGAATCAATGGCATTGTTACAGAATTGCCAAATTGCCTATATCCTTGATTATCGGAAACAGGAATAACAAAACTTTCAGGAAAACCTTGAAGTCTTGCACATTCCCTTGGTGTTAATCTTCTTGGATTTTTACCTTTTTGCGGTATTAGTATTTCTGCACCATCTTTGTAATATCTCGCACTTAGAGTTCTCGAAACACCATCTAAATTAGTCAAGCTAAAACCAAATCCGTTTCCTTTGGCTTGGTGTTTCTTTTTGTATCCTTGTAAATAATTCCAAAGTTTATCGGACAAAGTATATTTATCATCAACTTTTGGTTCTAATATATCTCTTATAGCCAATTCGACTTTTTTTGGTTCAGGAAACTCAAATTGTTCTTTTTCCAAAAAAATCGATTTATCAAAACCAACAATTATTATTCTTTCTCTATGTTGAGGAACGTAATATCTTGCATCTAAAACTTTATAATGGAGAGAATAACCTAACTCAGCAAGTGTTTCAGTTATAACCTTAAAGGTTCTCTTTTTATCATGAGAAACCAGATTTTTTACATTTTCTAACATAAATATCTTTGGTCTTTTATGCTTAATAATTCTGGCAATATCAAAAAATAAAGTTCCTTGTGTCTTATCTAAGAATCCATGTTGGCGACCTAAAGATTTCTTTTTGGATACACCTGCAATAGAAAATGGTTGACAAGGAAATCCACCAAGTAAAATATCATGGTCAGGAATTTCGGATTCTGGTATTTTTGTTATGTCTCCAAAAGGAACTTCACCAAAGTTTGCTTCGTATGTTTTTTTTGCAAATGAATCCCATTCACTTGAAAACACACATTTCCCACCATTATTTTGATATGCTAATCGTATACCACCAATTCCTGCAAATAAGTCTATAAACTTAAATTTGGGTTTCTTTGGTGATGGAAATGGAATGTCCCATTCAAATGGAAGATACCCTTGAAAACATGGTTCTTCAACAAAATTCAGATTTTCGTGTAGTTCAGTTAAATATTTCTTAGCCTTTGGTTCATAATATTGAGATACCCCATTTTTGTAATTATGAAAATAGTGAGTCAAGTGAGCCAAGTCATCAGTAGTTTTTTTATCGATGACGAAATTCAATTTTTCACGTATTTCTGAATATTTTCTTTTCATTGAAACTGGTTTTAAGTTTGTTTGGCATTAGAATACTGAATATATTTTATTGTCTCTTCTGCAACGGAAAAAACTGATTCTGAACAATTATATTTATAGGCTTCTCTTGCGAATTTATCTGCAAAAAACAAATCTTTTATTGTTTGTTCTTCAATTTCAAATAGTTCCGCTAATTTATTAAGTTTAGATTTTGAGAATTTTTGATTTCCGTTTTCAATGCGACTAATAGCACTTGTATTAATTCCAATTTTAGCCCCAAACTCCGTTTGAGTCCATTCTCTTTGTTCTCTTTCCTTCCTTATAAAATGTCCAAAACTTGCCATATTTATGATTTGACCTATTTTCAGCAAATGTAATAATAATTTGCGATAAATAGGTCAAGTCGTCCATGTTTTTTTGTAGTGTAGCTAAAAGTAATGTGTGCAATAGCACTCTTTACTTTTATGTGGTTGGATTTTCATGCTTGCAGAGAACTCGGTTATAAGGCGAGGTTTAGAGATTTTTGACTTCGCTCAACAAGGTCTGAATACTATCCTTGGCGTCACCGAAGAACATTTTGGTCTTTTCGTGAAAGAAGAGTTGGTTCTGAATACCTGCATATCCCGGACTCATCGAACGTTTCATAACGATCACGTGCTTGGCTTCCCATACTTTGAGAACCGGCATGCCGTAGATAGAACTCGATGGATCATCCTCTGCCGCAGGATTGACAACATCATTGGCACCAACGATCACAACTACATCTGTACCGGGTAAGGCAGCATTGGCATCATCCAGATCCAATAATTTGGGATATGGCACATCAGCCTCTGCAAGCAAAACATTCATATGTCCAGGCATACGACCCGCCACAGGGTGTATGGCGTATTTGACATCTACGCCATTGGACTCAAGAACATCATCGAGTTCCTTGAGTGCTTTTTGGGCTTGAGCTACGGCCAATCCGTATCCCGGAACAAACATAACAGAACCACTGTAGTTGAGTAAAATCGCCGAATCAATAGCATTGGTGCTTTTGGCAACCTGTCCACTTTCATCTTTGCCGCCTCCTCCAGAAGCAGAAAATCCCCCGATTAATACATTGAACAGAGATCGATTCATCGCCTCACACATCAATACTGTAAGTATAGTACCAGAAGCTCCTACGAGGATTCCACCTACGATCATCAGGTTGTTGCCATAAATCAGACCTGCTGCTGCCGCTGATAACCCTGTAAAGGAATTGAGCAAGGAGATCACCACCGGCATATCCGCTCCACCAATGGGTGCAACAAATGACCAACCATAAAACAAACTCAGTAACAAAAATGCAATAATCAGTCCTGTTGATGGTGTTTGAACAACCAGATATACAAAGAAAGCTATACATACAACCAATAGCACTTGATTGATAATATTATGTTTGGGCCAAGTGACTTGACTGTCCCAAATCTTGCCATCCAATTTTAGATATGCCAACATACTACCCGTAAAGGCAATACTTCCTATAAGCAAGGCAAATAAGGATATCGTTCGTCCACCCATATCCAGATCAACAGTCATCAACTCTACCATAGATAGTACAACGGCACTTGCCCCGCCCAGTCCATTGAAAACAGACACCATTTGTGGCATCGCCGTCATCTGGATTTTTTTGGCGGCAAGCCAACCTATTATTCCACCCAGTGCAATGCCACCTGCAATCCAAAGATAGTTGTTGTCTCCTGTGATTGTTGGGTCAATCAAAACAGCCACTATCCCCAAGCTCATACCGATTGTTGCGAGCATATTGCCCTTGCGTGCTGTGTCAGGAGATCCAAGTTGCCGTAATCCCCACACAAAGAGGACGGTACCGATCAAGTATGAAATTTCAATAATTGTTTCAAATAACATCTATATAAAATTATATGGTATGAATAGATTCTATGTCTGTAAGTGAGTCTCGGTTATTTTTTCTTTTTCTTTTTAAACATCTCAAGCATTCGATCTGTCACGGCAAATCCACCGACAACATTGACCATTCCGAGTGCGATGCCCAGTGTCCCCAATGCAAGCGAAAAATAATCATCCGGAGCTGATCTCCTCACGAGAATGATGGCTCCTATGACAATGACACCGCTGATGGCATTGGCTCCGGACATCAAGGGTGTGTGCAAGACAGTTGGCACTTTAGATATCACTTCAAAACCCAACAACACCGTAAAGATGAGGAGGTAAATCATGGGGAGGTTTGTACTGATAAAAGATATGATTTGATCCATGGTTATGATTTTTTAGATGATATCAATGATTTGCTGAGGATTTCGTCTTGACTATTTAAGTCGATAGATCCCTCATTGATCACGTGTTTTAGAAAATTGTGAATATTGTTGCCATACAGTGTGCTGGCATCCTGTGGCATACGGTTGTATAGATAGGAGTCTCCTACTATGGATACATCATTGTGGATGACTAGCTTATTGTTTTCTGACAACTCACAATTGCCACCTGTAGAAGCTGCTAAGTCAACGATTACAGAACCCCTACGCATACCTTCCACTGTTTTCTTGTGTATCAAGCACGGAGCAGGCCGACCTCTTAATTGAGCTGTTGTTATCACGATATCTGATCCTATGGCGCGTTGGTGTATCAGTTCGGCTTGACGGCGTTTGTAGTCTTCGGTTTGCTCCACAGCATACCCTCCGGCGTCTTTGTCATCAGTTGCACCTTCTACCTCAACAAACTTAGCACCGAGGCTTTGTACTTCTTCTTTGACTGCTGCCCGTGTATCAAAGGCTTCTACAACCGCACCATTTCTACGGGCCGTGGCGATGGCTTGTAGTCCTGCAACTCCTGCTCCAATAACCAGTACCTTGGCAGGTTTGATACTTCCGGCTGCTGTGATCATCATGGGAGCATATCGGGGTAGATGTTGCAGACCCACCAGTACGGCTTGATATCCGGCGATCGATGCCATCGAAGAAAGCACATCCATCGACTGTGCCAACGACGTTCTGGGGATCATGTCCAGACTGAAGGCATTTACACCATTAGACTTCAATCCTTCTGCGATCTTGTCATCAGTAAATGGTGCATATTGACATAAAAAAATAGCACCCTCTTTAGTACTTGCGTATTCTGCATCAGTAATATCAGGTGTAATCTGAACAATCACATCTGCTTTGGAGAGGATCTCCGAGCGCGAATCAATGCTTGCGCCATCATACTCATTGTCTTGAAACATGGCACCTTCACCAATCCCTTTTTCGATGAGTACCTCATCACAGAACTGCCTCAATTTTGTGATATTTTTCGGTACAATCGGAGCAATCTTCAGACTCCCTTCCTTTAAATAGCCTATGACCATATGACCCTTTTTTTATGGTGTAAATAGAATTGAGTTGTGAAGATACCTTTCTTCACAATTTTGAAGCCCATTGTGATAAATTTCAATGTGTTTTTTTTGTCCTTCCTTACATTTTCCCAATTTTGTAAATGCTATTTGGTGATATAAAAGATAAAATAAGGTCAAGCCAATAGGTTGTCATCCAAGGAGCCTATACCAACTTGGCACAGAACCCAAAACAACAGACCCTTTACAATCCAAGGATAGCTCGATTGGTCTCATCGCTCGATCCACCTCCGGCAAAATCATCAAAGGTCTTATCTGTCACTTCAATGATACGTCGCTTGATATATGGTGCTCCTTCTGCAGCGCCTTGTTCGGGAGATTTGATACAACACTCCCACTCCAATACTGCCCAACCATCATATCCATATTGCGTCAACTTGCTGAAGATCGACTTAAAATCTGTCTGGCCATCTCCAAGAGATCGGAAGCGACCAGCCCTATTGATCCAATCTTGATAGCCTCCATAGACGCCGGATTTGCCAGTAGGATTAAACTCTGCATCTTTCACATGAAACATACGGATGCGATCATGATAAAAATCTATAAATTGTAAGTAATCCAACTGCTGCAATACAAAGTGACTGGGATCGTACAAGATACAAGCACGTTCATGCTGACCTGTTGCTTCCCAAAACATCTCATACGTATGTCCATCATGGATATCTTCACCTGGATGTATCTCATAACAACAATCCACACCGCAATCTTCATAGTGATTGAGAATGGGTGTCCACCGCTTGGCCAACTCACCAAATCCCACTTCTACCAATCCCGCAGGTCGCTGAGGCCAAGGATAAACGGTATGCCATAACAGTGCTCCAGAAAATGTAGCCGCAGCCCCCAACCCTAAACGCTGACTGGCACTCGCCGACCACTTAACTTGTTGTATAGCCCACTCCGTCCTCGCACTAGGGTTGCCTTGTACTTCCGCTGGCGCAAATCCTTCAAACATGATGTCATATGCCGGATGTACTGCTACCAATTGTCCCTGCAAGTGGGTGGACAACTCCGTAATCTCCAATCCATATGATGCTACGAGACCCTTGAGATCATCGCAATAAGCCTGACTTTTAGCAGCTTGCTCTAGATCAATGCATCTCGCATCCCATGTCGGTATCTGAATACCCTTGTAGCCGAGACCAGATACCCATCCACAGATACCGTCAAGTGTATCAAAGGGTGCTTCTTCACCCATAAACTGTGCTAAAAAAATGGCTGGCCCTTTTATTGTCTTCATGGTATATTATACTTTTTATAAATGAATAGGAAGCTCTAAAATAGCGTTTCTTCACTGATCCTGATATCTTCGTATCAATAAGATAATAACAATTATGGCACTGACAGAATCAACGATGTTGCCCTTAGGCACCAAAGCCCCTAACTTTCACCTTCGCGATGTAGTATCGGATAACTACTATACCCTTGATGATCTCCGCTCTGATCGCGCCACGGTGATCATGTTTATCTGCAATCATTGCCCCTATGTGATCCATGTCAATCCCGAGCTCGTGCGGATCGCTCAAGAATATCGCAATAAGGGTGTGTCTTTTATCGCAATCAGTTCTAACGATGTGGAGAACTATCCCGAAGATGCTCCTGATAAGATGAGTATCGTAGCCAAGGTACTGCGCTACCCCTTTCCTTATCTCTATGATAAGTATCAAGAGGTGGCGCGAGCATATGATGCAGCATGTACACCGGACTTTTATGTATTTGATGGAGATACCCGATTGACATATCGCGGTCGCCTAGATGATTCACGCCCAGGCAATGATATCGGACTTACCGGTGTCGATCTCCGGCACGCCATAGATGCAACGCTTGCTGGAGAGACCATAGAGCCACAACATCCCAGCATGGGTTGTGGCATAAAGTGGAAGAAGGGGTAAGATCTTAACAACCTACTATCAAGGAGCATGGACTATTGTAGGATTGCCATCTTAGACTAATGGAAACATTATTTGACCTGATTCACTTTATTCCTTCAATGCCGTTTTATATGCAAACTTCTGAACAGCGGATTTATCCCTATTGAACGTATAAAGATACTCCTCATCTACACATATGGCACTAAAAGACTGAAGCGAAGGAAGTATACCGTACTTCAAGAATTGGATGTTGTCATTTTGCGCTTTAAAAACCATCACAACATCATTAATTCCATTTCTTCTATGGTCGTACACAAGTAAAAAAAGGTAATCTTTATAAATACAACTACTATTGACATACATGTATTGAGCGCTCGTATTCGTTCTGAGCCGGTCATCTGCTTCTATTTGTAAGTTTTTCTTGGGTAGTTCCTCCCTACTATAATCATATATGAATTTTAATTTGTGAGAATTTCTATCAAATACTCTAATCGTAGGTTGAGATTCACAGATAGAATAAATATGTCGTGCATCAAATAACAAGTCTGCATCTACACAATGTTTAATAGAACGATCAATTGGATCGTAGTTAACGACATGATCATTATAAAACTTAGAGTAGGTATATCCACCAAATTGATTGCTGATAAACAGTGTATCTAAGTACATATAAAACTGAGAAGAAGTATGCTGATAAGGAAAATCCTGAGCGCGGTAATTTATTTCTGATATCTGACCTTCACCATCTACCAATGAAACTCTGGGAGGTATCTTGTTAATGAGATAAGTACCTGAATCATTGGTATAAAGCTGCCACAAATCCCTAAGGTCATTTGGGCCATCTCCTTCCTACTCAACACTATATATAAAAGATAAATCAGAACTATTAAGCTTTATGAGCCTATGATTGTATTGATCGATGAGATGCAATTCGTTCTTATACAATTGCATTCCAGGTACGTGTCCCATATACAACCCTTCGGAACCAAGATCTTGCTCTGATTTAAACTCAAATAAGAACGTTGTACTTCCTTCTTGTTGACTGGAATTTTTTAACTCTTTGCAAGAACCAAACAATAGCAATAAAAAGAAAATAGGAAGTCCAGATCTACTCAAGTGTGAAATTTGCTTAGACATTTGATCATAATACATTTTTGGTCCTAAAAGCTAGGAACCTGTTGGTTACTATTCAGGAGGGTGCTTTTGAGATAAAAAAAGGCAGTTTTTTCGTCAGATGACGCTTATTTTTTGAGGCATAGCAGCGCTACGGCGAAAAAAATAGCGGAAATATGACGGGAAAAGTGTTTTTTTTAGCCAAAATG
>JAJRXG010000199.1 GCA_024276375.1 Bacteroidota bacterium
TTCAGCATCTTGCAACTTGGCAAGTGCCATTTTGTGTGCTTTTTGTCTTCTCAATATAGCTGGATCGATATTGCTCAAGCGTATTTGTTTGCGTTTGACGAGTATCAACCCCAGTGCTGTCAATAGGAGTCCTGCATTGATGATGCCATGTCCCCAAGTAAAGGCAAAGGACTGACCTTGTGGTCTAAGTCGAGTGGTTGAGTATATTGGAGTAAGACGTATTTCTTCATTGTGTAGATCAGCCAGTTCACGACCCGAACCTTGGGAAACATTGATACTATACCGCTGTCCTTGTAGGGTAAAATACATATTACTATCTGGGCTATAAAACGTAAATTCGGGTCTAAAATCGAGTTTTCCTGTACGTTTGGGGATCATGAGATACTCGAAAGTTTTGGTAGTTCGGATTGTATTCCCTGCTACTTCTTGATGTTCATTAAGGAGGTTGGGTTCATAAATGTCCCATTCATCTTCAAAGGGTTGATCTGGTGCTTCGATAAATCTTCCATCTCCGTCGCCCCGGATTTGGAGGGTCAATGTGACAGCATCTTCCATTGTCAGATTTTTTTTGTCCAAGGATGTTCCCATTTGGAAACTTCCTATGGCACCGGAGAAAGAGGATGGTGCGTTGTCCGGTAGGTCTATGATCCGAATCGTCATGGGTTGAGAAGACGCAAATCTCTGTTTTAATCTTCTGGTAAAGAAGAAAGTATTAGATCGTGAGCCATCGGAGATACCCAGTGCTGCTCTGGCTGGATCTATTGCAAAAGTTCCTTTCTGTTGTGGAAACAGAGCGATCACTTTGATAGTACGCTTGAGGTATTGTACACCATCGCGGACGATGCGTTCGGAGCGACCATTGCCACTCTGTAATTCCTCTGCGAAGAAGCCGTCAAATTCGGGGAGGCTTACAAAGTTAAAAGATCGCACATCGAGGGAAGTTATAATATCGTATTTCAAAATAATCTGTTGACCTACATAACCTGTATCATAATCGACGGATGCTTCCAATACAATATCTTCACTGAGGGTTGTTGCCTTGGGACTTTGGCTACGGGTTCTTCCTCGGACTACTTCGATAGTGAGGGGTTGGCTCTTAAGGGTTTGACCATTGATTGATATTTCTGCAGACGGTATTCTAAAGGTGCCCACTTTGTCAGTTGTGAGGGTGTAGCTATAGGACATTTTTTGTGATCTCTTTCCATTGATTATGGAGAATTGGGATGAAGTGTTGGGTCCTGCGACGATGTCAAAATCTAAAAATGAGGGAGCTTTAAATTGTTGGCTGGTGGCATTCTCAAGCGTAAAAGTAACTTGAAAGTATCCACCTGTTACGATTTGTTTAGCGTCAGTACTTGCATAGAACCGAATCTGAGAAGAGATCGACAGGGACATAACCATACTCGTGATGAGTAGTATATATCTCAATGAAGACAATACAAGTAAATGATTTGGCATCTTCGGTTGTTAGATCTTGGTGGATTTAATTTTTAATTTTCGCATTTTGAGCTTCAATGAGTCTTGCGGACTCAATTTTTTATGATTTTCATCAAATATAATTTCTTGGCCAAAACCATATCCTCGCGGTTTAATCTCGATGTTGTTGGGATTGGGGAGCACGGCGATGGATAGAGTGTCGCTGCGCAATATTTTTTCTCCATCATTGATGACGGCAGAATCGATCAATAGATTGCCTTTACGAACAGCACGCAATATGTATTCGTATGAGGCCGATTGTGAGACGATACCGTTGATCATACTATATTGGCTTGTTGTATTGGGGCCACCGACGATATGCCAATCTTCAAAATAAGGAGCGTGAAAATCACCATCGATATTTTCCATTGTATATTTTATCAAAAGCAGGTTGCCATAGTAGATGGTATCTGATGATACTTCGACTTTGAAAACCACTTTTTCGTTTTGAGCATTGAGTTGCCCTACGTTGATCAGCAACAAGCTGATCAGTACCGATAATTTCAAGCAACAATTGAGTGTTTTTATGAACATATGTCACCAATCTTTTATAGGTTTCTTTTTGGATCCGGATAGTTTTCTCAGTTTTTCTTGGACGTTTTTTTCTTCATTTTCAATCACTTTCAGGAGTTTCTGGGCATCTTCTTTACTCAGATTCTGAGGCTCTTCGGGAGCGCTGTTGGAGTCTTTGGTTTCTTGTACAGGAGTATCATCAGAGGGAGATTGCCCTTGGTTGTTTTGGTCTTGCTGATCATCATCATTTTGATCTTGGCTCTCTTGTTGTTGTTCTTGATCTTCGTTGTTGGGATCCTGATGATCGTGTTGTTGTTGTTCTTCTTGTTGTTCTTGCTCTTTTCTCAAGAGCTTGGCGATATATAGATTATTACGTATATCATCATCCTCGGGATTGAGGAGCACTGCTTCCTTATAGGATCGAATGGCTTCTTCGAGGAGGCCGTTTTTAATTTGGGCATTGCCGAGATTGAACAGGGCTTGAGCTTTGTCACTATCATTTTGTGCACTTTGGCTGGCAGTCTGGTATTGCAGTGCAGCTTCTTCGTATCTTTCTTGTTGGTATATCGTATTGCCGAGGTTGAAGGCTCCTTGGGAAGAGGGTTTTTTATCTTGAGCCCGACGATAGCTCTCTTCTGCTATATCATAGGCTTCTTTTTGATATGCTTTGTCTCCTTCTCGCAATAACCGGTGAGCGGATTGAGCTTGCATACCGACATGTATCAAGCCAAAGAATATTAAACTTGCCAACATTTTAATCATCATAGGAAGTCATATTTGCAAAAGTACCAAAAACGTAAAGCACAAAAAAGAGAGACTTGTTCATCAAGGTGCAAAATATTTGTTAAACCAAGCTTTATTATTGAGACCACTCCCGAAAACTTATTTTGTAAAAATAGTCAGATTCGGGAGTGGTCTCATTATTGATATATTATTCAGAAGCACCTTGGGGAATCAATACTTCAATGAGTATCAATATCAATCCGAGCGCAAGAAGATATTGAAAGTAACTGGCATAATCCGTAAAGGCTCTTTGCTCTACGTCTTGTTTTTCTATTCTATCGATTGCTTTTTTGATACCCGTAACGATTTTATTTCCTTCGCCGATAAGATATGCATCGCCACCACCAACGGAAGCCAATTCTTCGATCAGCGATGTATTCAACGAACTTTTTACAACTTGATCATTCTCATCGCGCTTGTATTGTGTGCCGCTGTTGGTTTTGTATGGGATAAATGCGCCTTCCGATGTGCCCACCCCGATAGTAAATATGACCAGACCTTCAGTATGGGCATCTCTTGCAACTTGGATGGCATCTAGGTCGTGACTTTCACCATCGGTGATGATGATGAGAGCTCTTTGGTTGGGTTTTTCTTTTTCATATGCCCGTTGTGCTAGATTTATGGCTTCGGAGATGGCAGTGCCTTGTGTCCCTGCTTGACTCGTATTGGCACTTGCGACAAACAATTGTGCTGCTGAGTAATCTTGGGTCAAGGGCATTTGGAGGTAAGCATTGCCGGCAAAAAATATAAGTCCAATACGATTGCCTCGTAGTGCATGAATGATATTTTGTGTTAATCTTTTCGAACGTTCGAGTCGATTGGGAGAGATGTCTTCGGCCATCATGCTTTGGGAGATGTCCAGAGCAATAAACACATCCGAACTTTTGGCCTTTACTTTTTCTTTTTTGTTGCCCCATTGTGGGTTGGCTAGGGCGAGTATCAGGCTTGCAATCGCCGTTATTAAAAACCCAAACCTGATATGTTGACGGTATGGATCCTTGCCTTTTACCAATCGATTGAGCAAATCTTGTTCACCAAGCCGAGAGAGTTGCTTGTGTTGATAACGGAGATAAAGGATATAGATGAGGATCAATACCGGGACCATCCATAGTGCAAGTAAATACGTAGTATATTCAAATCTAAACATATCGCAATTCTATTTTGGGATCATGGCAAAGTCTTAAATACAGACAACCTCAGTAGTATTTCTAAAAGCAATAGAACGAGTCCAATCAAAAGAAAGGGTCTGAACTCTTCGCTGTATCTCTTGAATGTATTGACTTCCATTTCTGTTTTTTCGAGTTTGTCGATTTCTGCATAGATGGCTTCGAGGCTCGAGACATCAGTCGCACGATAGTATTGCCCACCTGTCAACTGAGCGATGTCATACAATAGGCGTTCATCAATTTCAACATTGGCCATACCAAAGATATATCCTCCATCACTTCTGCGACTGACCGGGCTGAGGGCTTGGCCACGACTTCCAACGCCGATGGTATAGACTTTTGTATTCATTTCTACGGCTATCTGAGCTGCC
This sequence comes from Bacteroidota bacterium, assembly GCA_024276375.1. Taxonomy (GTDB): domain Bacteria; phylum Bacteroidota; class Bacteroidia; order Chitinophagales; family Saprospiraceae; genus JAJRXG01. The sequence goes on from JAJRXG010000199.1 coordinate 4,310, forward strand.
GTCATGGGTTTGATATAACCACTATTGTTGACGCCATCAGTCAAGAGTATGATGACTTTACTCTTGGATTGGCTGTCTTTCATCCTATTGACTGCGGAGGCAAGACCCATACCGATGGCGGTACCATCTTCAAGAAGTCCACATTGCAGTTGATCGAGAAAGTCTTTGACAACACGATGATCTGTTGTCAATGGACATTGGGTAAAACTCTCTCCGGCAAAAACGACCAAACCTATCCTGTCAAATGTTCTTTTGTCTATAAACTCCTTGGCAACTTTTTTGCTGACTTCCAATCGGTTGGGGGGAAAGTCCTGCGCCAACATACTACTACTGATATCCATGATTAGGACAATGTCTATACCTTCAGCTTTGACAATCTCTTCTTTGAGAGACAATTGAGGTCTGGCGAGTGCTATGATCAATGCTATTGCCGCGAGGGCTCTCAGAATGGGAAGAAAGGGATAGATACGGCTTCTGAATGTACTCAGAGTTTTAATATGTTCGATGGTAGAAATGGTCAATTTTCTACGTTGATTTCTCAATTTAAACCAGTACCAGGCACTCAGTACAGGGATCAGTACTAGTGTCGAGAGGATCCAAGGATTTACAAATTCGATATGTTGCAACCAATTATTCATCTGCTGAAGGGGATTCTATGATTTTGGTTTTATCAACAAAGATGAGAGCTTCATTCATAAAGGACTCGTGTATATCGTCTTCGGGTTTTGCTTTTGCAAATTTTACTAGGTCTGCCACTTGCAATATACGTTGAAGGGAAGCGATATCTTTTCCATCGAGCAGTCCTTGTATATGTTGGTTGATAATCTCTGCTGTTGTGGATTCAAGTGCTAGGATACCATACCGATTTTCGAGATATTCGCGCACGATATACGTCAATTGGGATTGATATTCTTTGATTTTTCCTTTCTGCCAGAGTTGTTGGGATTTTAGGGTATTGAGTTTGTCAAGGGCGATCTCATGTGCAGGAACAACTGGAGGTGGAGTTATTTGCGCTGCTTGTTTAGCGGCTTTGTTTTTTTCGTAATTAGAATACCACCAATAGATCAATCCACCGATGAGTACCAGACCCAAAAGGATAAAATATATCATGTAGTCCGAGAGCTTGACGGGCTCCTCGATGATGGGCTTTATCTCTTGGATATTCATCGAATCTCTGGGCATGACGCCACCGGGAGGAGCAACGATAATCCTAGCTTGTTCTGATACGGAATATTGATCTTGAATACCATTTTGACTATAGATCACAGGAGGATATAACATGATGATTTCTCCCGGATCCCAAAGCCTAAAAGTAAAAGTGTTTTGGTATAGGATTTTATTTTGTGATTCGTTGAGCGTCCAGTTGAGTTCACTCTGATCAAACACATGATCTTCTCCTGAGTCTTCCCATAGACCTAGATCTAATAATTCAAAATCCGCTATTTGGGGTATTAAGGGCTGGGATGTATCCGCTTGTGCTTTTATAGAGGCAAGGGCAGAGTAAATAGAATCTAAAAAGGCCGCCCCTACACCGAGGACTTGTACATCTTTATCTGCTTCTATATTGAGTATAAACCCCACTTCATCTCCGATGACGATCGTATCCTTTTGCCAACCTCCGGATATGGATATCTGAGCAAGTGACGAGCCACCTTGTATCAATATAAGCAGTACAATGATGAGTTGTAGTTTCATTTCTTATGTCTACTTTTAAAAAATCTCATGAGGCTTTTGACATAGTCCTCTCTAGTGTTGATCGAGACTATATTGGCACCGCTTTTTTTAAATGAGGAGTAAAAATATTCACTCTTTTCGCTGAAGAATCGAGCATACTGCTCTCTTACGCGCTTTGAACCGGTATCTATCAGATGCTCTTCACGCGTCTCTGCATCTTTGATCGTAACGAGGCCAACATTGGGCAAGGTTGATTCCAGATCGTCAAATACTCGGATGCCGATAACATCATGACGTCTTGAAACAATCTTTAACTCTGTTTCATATGCAGAAGCCATAAAGTCTGACATTACAAATGCAATACTTCTCTTTTTGACCACTCCATTGAGGTATTTGAGTGCTTCGGCGATGTTTGTTCCGGTGCCTTGTGGCTCAAAATAGATGAGTTCTCTTATGATCCTCAAGAGGTGATTGCGCCCCTTTTTGGGCGGTATATATTTTTCTACACGGTCTGTGAATAGAATCGCTCCAACCTTGTCGTGGTTAGTGAGTGCGGAGAAGCCCATAGTAGCACAAATCTCTGTATTGATGTCACTCTTAAACTGATGCCTCGTTCCGAAAAATGAAGACTTGCTTACATCAATGACAAAAATAACGGTGAGCTCGCGTTCTTCTTCATATACCTTGACATGTGGCGTATTGGATCGTGCTGTGACATTCCAATCTATATCGCGAATATCATCTCCATATTGATATTCTCTGACCTCGCTAAAAGACATACCACGACCCTTGAATGCGCTACTATATTCTCCGGAAAACAAGTGTTTGCTGATTTGCTTCGTCTTGATTTCTATCTTTCTAACCTTTTTTAGTATTTCAGTTGCTTTATTCATTTTGCTTTTTTGTTAACAAGTTTATGCAACCGTTTGTCTCCAATAAAACTTTCTATTTTATCAAATGGCAAAAGGATATGTCTCCGGCCATAAAGTGTGTTGAAATCTGTAAAGTAAATAATACCAAGTGGAGACAACAACATGTGTTTATAGGATGCTTCTACGATAAGCGTTTTGAGTACTCCTGATTCATTATATGCGAGTTTTCTTTTTTGTCTTGCGATATATGATTTTAGAAAATAAGGATAGTTATAATCATTTTTGAATATATCCTTTACGGTATAAAATCTTTTTCGTTTTCGATCAAAAGTAAATGGAATGGTTTCCATTACTCTCTTTTGCGTTGATCTAAAGGTCAGGTATCCGCTGACAAAATCCGCAGACCATAAGCTAATAAAAAAATCTCCATAACTTCTAAATTCGTATTTGGACAGATCGCCTTTGTTGATATTTGTGATCATGGATAGTACCTCTCTATCTTTTTTCAGTTGATTGTTGAGGATGGATTGTATCCATTGGTCGAATTCTGCAATATTTAGTTTGGGATAATTGTAGGTGATAAAAAAGGATTCATCTACGACGGTCATATTTTCATACTCCATCTGCCCGTCCAACTCGTAAATATGCGAGGGGTATAGAGATATTCTGTCAGGATGGATCGAAAATTCAATGGGGTTTTCAAGGTTATCATCATGTCTTCCTTCATAACAATCATTTGATTCACAGGAGTAGTTCATCCATCTGAGTTGGAGATTGCTAATATCTATAATTGATATATCGTGACGGTCGGCTCTCAGTATAATCTGTGGCTGTGTGAAGTTGTCTTTCATTCTAAAAATCGAAATCGACCTATTGCCTTGTGACACAGATTCAGATAGATTAAAAGAGAGTTGTAAATTTTGATCGCGGGCTATCCATGTCAATTGATTTACTTCTCCAGTATTGGAGGGTCTTATAATTGTGCTGACTGCCTCATCTTTATATTCGTATATCGTGAGTCCTGTACTGTCTATATGTCCGTCTATTTCTGCTATTTGAGTCATATTATTGCCATAAGAGATAAGGCCTTCAATTTGGTTGTGATTGGATAGCGTATAGGCGATAACAACGGGAAGGGCATTGTCTAGGTATCCATGACGTGTTATGATATCCTTAGGGTCAGATTGATATAGGGAGGTCAGACGCTCCGACAAGGGAGTGCTCTGACCGAGTATCCAAGGGCTGTACAAGATGGTGACAATGAGATAGACCCAATTCATAAATGTCATAGATCTTAGGGTACTTCTACATGAGAAAGAATTTCAGAAATTATTTTTTCTTGATTGATATTTTCGGCTTCTGCCTCGTAGGTGATACCGATGCGATGTCGCATCACATCGTGACATATATTTCGGACATCATCCGGTATAACATAGGCTCTTTTTTGAATAAAGGCATAAGCACGTGAGGCTAGTGCTAGGTTAATGCTTGCGCGTGGAGAGGCGCCATATTCTATAAGCCCTTCAAGATTACTCAAGCCATAGTCTTTGGGGTTTCTGGAAGCAAAGACGATATCTATAATATATTTTTCTACTTTTTCATCCATATATATTTCTCGGACGATCTTTCGTGCTTTTAAGATTTGTGCCGTAGAGACTACGTTATTTACTTTTTGATCAATGGCACCGGATATATTTTTGCGGACGATCTCGAGTTCATCTTCCTTATTGGGGTAACCAATATTGACTTTGAGCATGAATCGGTCTGTCTGGGCTTCCGGCAGGGGATAAGTGCCTTCTTGTTCAATGGGGTTTTGGGTAGCTAAAACCAAGAAGGGTTCTTCTAGGACAAATGTTTCCTTGCCGATAGTGACTTGTCGTTCCTGCATGGCTTCGAGCAATGCGCTTTGCACTTTGGCAGGAGCTCTATTGATTTCATCAGCGAGAATAAAATTAGAAAATATAGGACCTTTTCTAACAGAAAATTCATTGGTCTTTTGATTGTAAATCATTGTTCCAAGGATATCTGCGGGCAGGAGATCCGGAGTGAATTGTATGCGATTAAAAGAGGCATCAACAATTGATGCTAGTGTTTTGATAGCCAAGGTTTTGGCTAAGCCCGGAAGTCCCTCCAGCAAAATGTGACCGTTGGAGAGTAAGCCCAGCAATAGGCGTTCCATCATATTGTCTTGACCAACGATGATTTTTTGGGATTCGCGATAGACATCCTCTAAGAATGCGCTATCTATAAGGATTTGTTGCTTGAGTGCTTCGATGTCGAGATTCGCTTGCATATATAATTGTTAGTTTTTAAGAATTCAGTGCGCAAATATAATATCATACTTGACAGATTTATGATTCGGGGAGTATGGGTTTAACAGAATATTTAGAATTGAACACAGCACTGTCAACTGGGACAAATTCTGGACGTTTGGGGATAGGGGGACTATAGCCGGAGTCGTTGAGGGGGTTGATTTGCAATTCATAAATGATGGAATCTACTATTGTCTCTGCTATTCTTTCCGCTTCTTGTTTGCATTCTGCTTGTTTTTTTGCGATCAACTGTGATACACGTTGATCAAATACTTTCTTGGCCTGGGTATTGATTTCTTCTTCGGTGAGTCCACATGACGGTACGACAACTGTACATAGGAGAAGTAAGAATGAATACACTGCAGTGTGAAGAAGTTTTTCATTCACGACCGATGATTTTATCGATTTGACGGCGATTGATGGCGAGAATTGAATCCGTGGATATACGGATGAGTTCATCGGTTTTCAGAAGGCACAAACTGTCTTGTTCTCTGATGATGTATCTGCGATATTTGGCAAACATCGTATCTGATCTAAATTTGACTTCAGGGTTGAGAAGATTGGCCTTATTGCTATCTGAAGAACAGGCATGGAGAAAACTGAACATCAAGATCAATCCGAAAAGACGGTGTATAGTACTATAGGATTGTTGATCAGACATGAGTTTCTTTTTTGTGCAAGACAAAATTCTGACCCAAATATACTTTTCTTACTAATTCATCCTCTGCCAGTTCATCGGCAGTACCATCTTTGAGGATTTTTCCTTCAAACATTAGGTATGCTCGATCAATGATAGATAGAGTCTCTTGAACATTGTGGTCGGTGATCAATATGCCGATATTTCTTATTTTCAGCTTGGCGACGATAGATTGGATGTCTTCAACAGCGATGGGATCAATTCCCGCAAAGGGTTCGTCAAGCAAGATAAATTTGGGATCAGTAGCCAGTGATCGTGCGATCTCGGTGCGCCGCCGTTCTCCACCAGAGAGTGAGTTGCCGATATTGTAACGTACTCGTTCAAGGCCAAATTCGCGGATGAGATCCTCAAGTTTGTATTCTTGTTCTTGATCTGACAACGAGGTCATCTCCAGAACGGCTTTGATATTGTCTTCGACACTCAACTTGCGAAATACCGATGCTTCTTGAGGGAGGTAACCGATGCCCAATCTGGCACGTTTGTACATGGCCAGTTGGGTGATATCAAGGCCATCGAGAAATACTTGACCAAAATCCGGTTTGATGAACCCAACAGTCATATAGAATGTTGTCGTCTTGCCGGCGCCGTTAGGTCCGAGGAGACCCACTATCTCTCCTTGGCTTACTTCTATGGACATGGCATTGACAACCTTTCTGCCGCCATAGCTCTTTGATAACAAATGTGTTCGTAGTTTCATATTCTTCCCCATTTTAACGTATTGAATCCGGTGGTGTTGCCTCTATGTCAGAGGCTTGGTCAACAGCCTTGTTTCTAAGATTCAGAAGATTCAATTCGAGTAGATTGCTTCCGCCAGCTTGGATCGTGATAGTCTCTGGTCGATAGACCGATTCTGACTGGAGATGCTGGAGATAGTTGCCCGCATCCCACTTTCCATTGCCATTGGTATCTTCAATCATTATCAACTGATATGAGTTGGGCTTTAGGTGGGTAAAGACGATAGCGCTATCCGGGGCAGGGAGTATTTTTTGATCGATGAGTTTTTCTTTTTCCATCAGTATCAAGATCAAGTCGGATCCATCGCAATCCAAACATGTGATCCTCAGGTCTCCAAATTCTGTCGGTGGAGCAATATGCAAGTATTCCCTTATGGTGTCATTGGTATGTCCAAAAAAGTCTTCTATAGCTCCCGGGAACCAAGTGATTTTTATGACTTGTCCGGGTTTCCAACGGGTCGTACCACTGAGAACCATACTTGGAGAGTTGTCGATTCTCCAATCTATCTTTAAGGTATCTTGTGTCGTAGTGTCAATAGCCTCAATATGTTGATTGTCAAAGCCTGTGATTGGATATGTAAAATGGGCTTTCAGTGTGTCATCGGGATGCAGACCGATCTTTGTATCATGATCAAATTGGGTGATTTTTAATGGTCGGCTCAAGGTATCAGTAGCACGTATATTGATGCGTGCATGTATCGTGTCCATCACATCAAATCGCCACAGAGACCAAGACAGTTGATTTTTGCCGACAGGTCGATACCACAATATTAAGTCATGGGATTGGGGATCCGGGTGTTGGATAAAGTATTGGATGCTATCGAGGACTTGGATATCCCGAGGGTCGGCTTTGGATTCAAACGAAATTTTTATTTCGCCTTGATGCAGGACTTCATAACTCTTGTATATGGCTCTTGTAGTTTCCCTAAATATTTCTAAAAGCAACATAGAACTGTCCCCGGGAGTAGTAGTATGTAGGGAGTCCAAAAACCCAATACGTTCCGACCTTGGATCGTAAAGATAGTTAGCATTGAGATCTTCGATAACAACGATTTTAAAGTTGTCCGACTTTAGATTTTCAATTCTAAAGGCTCCTTCCTTGTTGGTCTTGGCAAAGTAGTAAGGTCGCTCCTCGTATATGATTGAGTCTCTATGATCGATGTAGAGCAAGACGATCATATCTTCTAACGGCTCTTTGGTATAAGCATCAATCACCGTGCCGGAGACAGAAAGCGAGTCGATAAAATCACCTGTTGAAAATACAAAGGTAAAATCCTTTAGTTCGTTGCCTTCGGAGAAATCTCGGATGGAGGATCCAAAATTTATAACATAAGTGGCATCTTCTTTTAAAACTTCTTTTTCATCAAAGACGACAGAAACTTTTTTTAAACGGCTTTGGATATTCGGGGGATAGGATAGAGGAGGGCTAATCAATATTTGTTTAGCAGCATCTTTTAAATCAACATACTCATCAAAATAGAGAAGAATATCCTTTTTTTCAAAGTGGATAACATAGTTGGACATCGAATTGAGCGTATCCAACTGCGGAGGTGTTTCATCCTTAGGGCCTCCTGTCAACGGGACAATTTGGGCGCATCCCAACCATGCTGTTGTTAGAATACATATCCATAATATGAGATACAGAGGTTTCAATACTTGGATTTGTTGAGGGGGTGAAATCTATTAATTGTATCACGAAGATACTGCGTATCGAGATGTGTATAGATCTCTGTTGTTGTTATGGATTCATGTCCGAGCATGTCTTGAACAGCCTTGAGGTCTGCACCGCCTTCTACGAGGTGCGTCGCAAAGGAATGTCGCAAGGTATGAGGACTTACTTTTTTATTGATACCGGCTCGGGATGTCATCTCTTTAACAATCATAAAAATCATCACACGAGACAGGTATCTGCCTCTTCGATTGAGAAAAATAATGTCCGTACTATCATCTGCTATCTTTTTCAACAAACGCCGGTCGTTGTGGATATACATATTTACATATTTGATGGCACTTTGACCGATCGGGACGATCCGTTCTTTGTTGTTTTTACCCACGACTTTTATGAGTCCTGAATCGGGAAAGTACGCTGACAATCTCAATTGAGTCAATTCTGACACACGCAATCCGGAAGCATAGAGTACTTCGAGAATGGCTCTATTACGATGGCCTTGGGGTTGGCTTAAATCAACTGCTCGCAGCACGGCATTGATTTCTTCAAAGGTCAGAACATCGGGAATTTTTCTTTTGAGACGAGGGCCTTCAAGCAGTTCGGAAGGGTCATCTGCAATGAGATTTTCGAGATATAGGTATTTGAAAAATGCCCTTATACCACTTATGATGCGTGCTTGACTCTTGCCACCCAAGCCCATTGTGTTAATCCAAATAATAAATTGAGTGAGTTGCTCCGTGTTGATCTGAAGGGGAGATATGTCCGGTACGTTTTCTTGAGCCCATTGCTCAAGTTTGTTTACATCATCTGTATATGCCGCAATGCTATGGGGCGAGAGGCCTTTTTCGAGCATCAGATATGATACAAATCCGGATGTATATACTTGCCAGGCCAATCAAGCTTATTATGGGTACACTTATTGACGCGTTGCTTTGATCGGTATTTCCATACCTTCTACATAGATGGTGCCCTTGAACAGATTGTCTTCAAATGTACCTTTTACCTTTGATTTATATCCTGCAGCATTGCTCGAAAAAGTGAGTTGGGCACCGTCCCACTTCATATCTAACATGTCGTAAGCCGTACCATATGCGGTGATCGTTCCTTTATATTCATTATTGTCTTTGACAAGTGTCATCTCTCCAGAGACAGGCCCTGCCGGTGTATTGAGTTCATATGTGTACACTCCAGCGTAGTCTTCTGACAAATGAGGGGTCTGTGGCGATTGAAAAATCAGTGTTGCGAAAAGGATGATAATGAGATTCATAATGTACATTTAATTTTGTTCCTCCAAAGAAATGAAATGTTTGGATAATAGTCCAGTGATTGACCTAAAGTATTTGTCTCGATCCCATATGACCATAATTAGACCATTGTATGTGGCTTGACACAGTGCGCAATGGTGATGTGACAATACAGATCTATGGAGCCCTCCGCGACTGTTGTTGACCAGTGTGTACAACATACTGCACTTTATCAGCTGGCAATGCGTGGTGGAGAGGTGTTGATTTGTTTCGCTCATCAAGGGAGACTCTATATGAGGAGTTCTTAAACATATGAGGACAGAGGCTTACCGGATCAACATCCTCGTTTTAAGGAAATCCTATTTTATGCAATTTGTTATACACACGTTGACCATTGGGGATGTCATATGTCAGGCCATATGACTATTTTGTGAAGGCCATCGAAGACAGGTAGAGGATTTTTACTGCCTCCTCGATCTACGGTAACACTTCAGTTCTGAATACTAAAGGAATGAAAATCGACAAGAATAAGTATTGTGATTGAGCCCACTCCGGAATCTGACTATTTTTACAAAATAAGTTTTCGGAGTGGTTCAAGATTGTCGTCATCAACTGATCTAACAGTCTATTCCTTATTTTTGCTAAATAGCATTATTGATAGAAATCACAAAAAAATATTAATGAAATCATTTAAAGACAAAGTCATAGTCATAACTGGAGCCGGTTCTGGTATCGGCAGAGCTCTGGCTCTTGCGTTTCACAAGGAGGGAGCTCGTCTAGGGCTCAATGATATCAGTGATACAGCATTGAGAGAAACCATCACATTGATGGCAGATGATAATCGTGTACTCACTCGAGTATTTGACGTGTCAGATAAGGAGTCCATGTATGACTTTGCACGAGGAGTTATAGATTATTTTGGACGGGTAGATGTGGTTATCAACAATGCGGGAGTGGCGATCGCAGCATTGAGGGCAGATGAAGTATCGATTGAGGACTATGAATGGATATTGGGTATAAATTTATGGGGGATGATATATGGTTCGTTGGCATTCCTTCCATATTTGCGAAAGCAAAAGCAATCAAGTCTTGTTAATATTTCAAGTATTTTTGGTGTCCATGGGATACCACGGCAAGCGCCGTATTGCACCACCAAATTTGGGATTAGAGGATTCACAGAGTCGTTGGCACTTGAAGAGCAAATAAACAAAACAGGTGTGGTCGTTACATCCGTCCATCCGGGAGGCATCAAGACGCATATCGCCAGAAATTCGCGCCACAGTTTGGATAGTGAAGAAGAAATGGCAAAATTTGAAAAAGCGTTTATCACGAGTCCTCAGAGAGCGGCCGAGGTTATTCTGGCGGGGATCAGGCGTAAAAAGATGCGCGTTTTAGTAGGTTCTGATGCCAAGGCATTTTATCTGTTGACGAAGTTGCCACATTGGATTATAGTCAGATACCTGAAGAAATGGGCTCGGCAGATGTCATAGAGCGAGCTATATTTTTATTCAATCAATCTAAATGAAAATTAGAATATTCTTGATAATTCTTGTGTCAGTGAGCTTATGGATAGCTTGTAAATCGACACAATCGACAACTGTTGTGCCCCAGGAGAATGTATCGACTGATGACCCGCAAATCTTGTTTCTATTGTACAATATCACAAGACTGGGCGATACGATTCAAGTTCTCTTAGAGCAAGCGATATATGCCCAGGGTGTTCTCAAAGACGCACATTTAGACAATGAAGCTATGAGTGTGGGAGATTGGAGGTGTACAGTTGCCGATGTCGATGGCCGTCAAAGCATCTCTCATCGTATCGATCGACCACTATCATACCGCGCAGAATATGTAAATGACAAAGGCGAGCTTGAGACGAAAAATATTGAAAGACAAAATGCAACGATTACAGTGAGACTACCCATACGTAATTGGGCACATCATGTGATATTGGAGAGAATGACTGAAGAAGGGATTGAACAATTGCACAATAAGAAACTATAATCATCGATGAGGTATATGTTTTTGATCATGATCTTGATGTGGGTCGGTATGCTCCGGGCTCAGGTTTTTGATGTTGACACAGTTGTATATAACGGGACCTTAGAGCAGCACATCAATTTGGTTTTTTTGAGTGAAGGGTATCTTGAAGGAGAATTGGATGATTTTGTGTCAGATGTGGATCAATTTACTTCCTACTTCTTCAATACTTATCCATTTTCGCGGTACACATCTTATTTCAATGTGTTTTTAATAAAAGTGCCTTCCGCAGAGAGTGGGGCGGATCATCCGGGGACGGCAACCGATGTGACAGAGCCGGTTTTTCCCATTGGTTCGGTCAACACATATTTTGATGCACAATTTGATTATTTCGATATACATAGATTGCTCGTTGCCAACGATGTTGCTGCGTTGAATTTAGTTTTAGCGCTCAATCTTCCGCAATACGATCAGGCATTCTTACTTGTAAATAGTCCTGCCTATGGAGGAAGCGGAGGAGCGATACCTGTAAGTTCATTGAATAGTGCGGCGGCAGAGATAATGATGCATGAATTGGGTCATTCTTTTGCCCATCTGGCGGACGAATATTATGCAGGAGATGTTTATGCGGGAGAGTTTGACAATATGACCAAAGAGACAAATGCTCAGCTTATAAGATGGAAAAACTGGATAGGTGATGCAGGAGTAGGTATTTATAAACATTGTTGTGGCAGCATGGCGGAGCAGTGGTATCGTCCTCATGAGAACTGCAAAATGAGGTACTTGAACAGGGATTTTTGCGCCATATGCGCTCAGGCAATAGTAGAGAGAATCCATGATCTTGTGTCCCCATTATTGGGATATGAACCAATGCAAGGGTCTCCTATCTTAGAAACACTTCCGGTTACTTTTAAGCTCAATTTGATACACCCCGAAGCCCTTACATTGAAGCGTATCTGGAAGTTAAATGAGGTGATAGTCGGTATTGATACTGATAGTATAATCGTAAGCAGAGATATGTTTGATGATGGTATGAATCGGTTGATAGTGACTATTGAAGACACCACTGACTTGTTGCGCATAGATGGCCATGCCGATAAGCATATTGATCTCGTAATGTGGGAATGGGAATCTCTTCTGACGGCTACACAGGATGTAGTATTCGACAATAAGAAAATGCGCATTGATGTGAGTCCAAATCCCTCTTCTGAATTCATCAATGTTGAAATCTCCGGAATCGAAAGTGGTGCAATCGAAGTAGTATTGCGTACAGTGGTTGGCAATATTGTACGACGAGGTGATATGCAGATCAATGAGCACTATCAAATGCACATCGATGGTTTGGCTCCGGGACTGTATGTATTAATTATCAAGTGGAGGGGAAGATTGTTGGTCAATGAAAAAATAGTAATCCACTAGGCTGTCTAATGATGGTGTCTTTTGAGACAAGTAGGCTGAATATGGATATGTCCGTCGGGTAGAGAGACCGGCCGAGTCTCTTATTCAACACATCTAAGGGCTCAGTTACAGATGAATGTGATGGTCAAGCGAAACAATGTTTCTCGTTTGGACAAATGATATTTTGTCTTCATAATTTATGCCAATTCTTTCAATGGGGAAAATAATGGGAAGGCCTTTAAAATTAGCTACTTTTGCCTTATGTGCAGAATATTTGCTTTGTATCAGTTCCTGTTAATATTGCTTTCGGGCTATGGTGTTGTGGATACTATAAGTGGTCAGATAGCTTATGAGGAATTGTCGGGGCAGTACAATGTAAGACATAGTATGGGAGATATAGCATTGGGAGGAGGTGTAACGATATTTGATTTTGACCAAGACGGTTGGGAAGATCTGACCCTTGCTACGGCCAAGGGGTTTAAACTTGGATTTTACCGAAACACGGGATCTGGATACATAAAATTAGACCCTTTGGTAGATAATACCGAGAGCGTTAAGCAGATCAATTGGGTCGATTATGACAATGATGGTGACCCTGATTTGTATGTAGTTGGAAATGAAGGAGTAAGCCGCCTATATATGAACGAGGGCAATTTGGAGCTGCGGGATGTTACAGAAGAAAGTGGTTTGCCGTTGAATTTTCATTATGGTTATGGAGCGTGTTGGGGAGATTACAACCGTGATGGATGGTTGGATTTATATTATGCATCCAAGGGTATCATCGGAGACCCGGAAGCGATACGGAGTTATAACCGTCTCTTCCGGAATAACGGAGATGGGACATTCACAGAGCGTACGGAAGAATCAAATACAGCGGATGATGGCAAATTGCCATTTTGTGCAGCATTTATTGATTACAACAATGATGGCTGGCCGGATATCTATATTGCCAATGATAAATTGACGTTCAATACACTTTTGGAAAACACAGGCAATGGATGGTTTGATGATGTGAGTGTCCGTACAGGTGCAAATGCACGGATGAATGCGATGTGTGTCAATCCGGGAGATTACAATCGAGATGGCTGGATAGATATTTTTATTTCTAATACGCCGGTGGGAAGCCAATGTTTGCGTAACAATGGATTCTCAGATGAAGGGCAAGGGATAAGTTTTAATAACGTAGCAGTAGAGATTGGTGTTGATTTTGCGGGTACCAATTGTTGGGGCGCCAATTTTTATGATGCGGACAATGACGGAGACATGGATCTTTATGTCAGTAGCTCAATACCGAGTCCCAAGGAGGTGTCAAGTGCACTATTTGAAAATATAGATGGTTTATATTTTGATGCTCCATATATAACCGGGATGCAGAAAGATACAAGCAATAGCTTTTCTAATGCAATTGGCGATTTGAACAATGATGGCTTGTTAGACATCGTCGTCAATAATAACCCGCCCGATGATTTCTTTATTTGGGAAAATCAAACTTCAGTTTCTAATCATTGGTTGAAAGTCGAATTAGAAGGCGTTTTGAGCAATCGAGATGGCATCGGTGTTAGAATCGACTCGTACTCCGGCGGTCAATATCAAATGATTTACACACAAATTGGTACCGGATATCTGGCGCAAAACTCTTCTATATATCATTTTGGACTGGGAGAAATCGAGGTTGTGGACTCACTTGTATTGACTTGGCCTACGGGACATATAGATAAGTTATATAACATTCAATCCGATCAAAAGATATTTGTACTTGAAGGGAGTACTACCAATGGCGATATAAATGTTGATGAAGATGTGGTGATTATGCCGCGCAATATTACTACATCTACTGATGTCATCAATGCCACACAAATTACTATTTTCCCAAATCCCTCAACAAGTTATCTCGAGCTCCGATCTAAGGAGGATATTAGAAAAATAGAGATCTACAGTATTGATGGTATTGTTGTCAAAAACATTACTACAATGTCGCCGAATATGGAAATAGATACGTCCCTACTGAATAGTGGTTTGTATTTTATGAGGGTATATGACGATGCCGGAGGTGTTCATATATTCCGATTTATAAAGAGATAAGAAGCTGACTGTCTTATAGTAGTGTTCTGGATACACTCTTTAGGATAAGATTGTGACCAGTAGTGATAAAGCCCTCTCCAATTGTACTGGGAAGGAATGACAATTTTGAAAAATGAAAAGATCGCCAAATTTTAACACTCAAAAAACTGATTTTATCACGCATGTAGTGGGAAATCAACCTCCGGAATATTGTGGATTTAATGCTTGGAACAGGGATCGCTTGTTGCAATTAATAGGAAGAGATTTTGCAAAACCCGTTCTCGACGATCTAGAGGTATTTGGGCAATGGGCCGGTAGCAGGGAGGCAATTGAACTGGGGCGTTTGGCCAATGTTCATGTGCCCGAGCTCATCACTCATGATGCCCACGGCCACCGTATTGATAGAGTGGAGTTTCATCCCGCTTATCATGAGTTGATGGGTCATGCAGTGCGTCATGGTATGCATAATTCCATTTGGGATGATGGAGATCAGGAGCGAGGCTATCGCTATATGATACGTGCTGCACGATACTATATGAGTGCCGGTGTTGAGGCGGGACATCTGTGTCCTATCACTATGACCAATGCAGCGGTTGCTGCGATCCAAGGCACCCCGTATGTGGCCCGACAATGGCTGTCGCGTATTCAGACACGTCTGTATGATCCGCGCAGTAAGGCGTCTGTTGAAAAATCAGGAGTTACTATCGGTATGGGAATGACCGAAAAACAAGGAGGAAGCGATGTTCGATCCAATACGACAACGGCCACAAAAACAGGTGATGGATTATGGCAATTGTGCGGTCACAAATGGTTTATGTCAGCTCCAATGTGTGATGCGTTTTTGATGTTGGCACAGTGCTCCGACAAAGATGGGTCGCAGCAGCTTAGTTGTTTTCTGGTGCCTCGCATTTTGCCAGACGGCAGTAATAACGGATTGCGATTTCAACGATTGAAAAACAAGCTCGGCAATCGTTCCAATGCTTCAAGTGAAGTCGAATTTGACGGTGTCTTGGCGCATATGTTAGGTGAACAGGGCAAAGGGATAGCCACGATATTGGAAATGGTGACTCTGACGAGGCTTGATTGTGTTGTAGCTTCTGCCGGTTTGATGCGTGCAGCTTTAGGTGAAGCGGTGCATCATTGCAAATATCGCAAGGTATTTGGTGCCTTTCTGATCGATCAACCATTGATGACGAGAGTGTTGGCTGATATGATGTTGGATGTAGCGGCGGCGACAGCTCTTGCGATGCGCCTGGCACGCGCTTTTGATAGAGCCGAAAGTGATCCCGCAGAAGCAGCTTACGCGAGACTGATGACCCCGGTCATCAAGTACTGGGTTTGTAAGATTTGTCCATCGTTGATTGGCGAGGCGATGGAAGTGATGGGTGGCAACGGATATGTTGAAGATGGCAACTTAGCTCGTCACTATCGAGAGGCTCCATTGAATGCTATATGGGAAGGCTCCGGCAATGTCATGTGCATCGATGTCATCCGGGTTATGGCCAAGGATAAAGAAATTTTGCCGTTGATTTTATCAATGCTCGAAGGAGATTTGGACGCTGGAGCGGGTGGAATCATTCAGACCATACGCACCACTGCAGACAGCGTTTATTTGGATCCGGGATCCGCTCGAATTTTGACAGAGCAACTTGCTCTAAGCGCAGCGGCAGCGGAAATGAAAAGGTTAGGCACGGGAGAATTGGCCGAAGCATTTATCAACTCGCGGCTCCGAGGAAGGTGGCGTTCAACTTATGGGATGCTTG
This sequence comes from Bacteroidota bacterium, assembly GCA_024276375.1. Classification (GTDB taxonomy): domain Bacteria; phylum Bacteroidota; class Bacteroidia; order Chitinophagales; family Saprospiraceae; genus JAJRXG01. Next base: position 20,714 of record JAJRXG010000199.1, read on the forward strand.
ACAATCGGTATGATGCGCGCAAGCTATTGGATCAGTGGGTAGCATAAGAGAAAGTCTTCAATTGATGACTTGCCATCCGATATTAAATCCCCATTCTTTTAGTGGGAATCGCCTGATTCCGGAGTGGGCTCAATCCTGAATTTTATATGGTTGCCTAAATTTTTCTATAGTTTAAAACTTATTGTCGAGACCCACAGATTGTCATGACGCGAAATATCAGTATTGTACGTGTTTTGACGCCATAGGACTAACGAGTAATCCATATTGGTATTGATGTGATACGTAATCCCGGGCTCAAAACGTATGCGTCTGACTTGATTGAACCCATTAAATTGAAAGAAAGTTTCTACGCCAAAAGAAGGCATTAGTTTCCAAGTAGTATTGGGCAAGAATTTTATTAAGTGTCGCAAAAAATCCGGATCAAAGTTGCCATAAAGATTCAAGGCCAAATGATATCGGAGTCTATTGGACATTATTATTGTACGACCCGGCAGTACGGTTTTGTGACCGACTTCGAGCCAGAGGAACTGCCTGTCACCACGTTCGGGCATCCACCAGGTTCTTCCTGTAAATTGGATGTAAGCTTTCTTACCCAGTTTGCGGCGTATAGCGTAGTCAAGAGAAAAGTTCTGATGACTCCCCAAGTCATTGTTGCGCCTTAAGATAGGTTTGAAAAAACCAATCCATTGTGGGGAAAATGACTTTTTAAAATGCACCTGTGCCCATAAAATATTGTCCATAAAATCTTGGTCTTGGGCATGCATGATATCGGTTGACAAGACGATAAGCATGGCGAGTATGAAAATGAAAAAGCAGCCTTTGAACATGGACTCTGGTGTAAGTAATGCTTATATGGATGGTTCCTTAGGGTTGATCAAAGATAATCAATAGATGGTTATTGAGGAGTTACGGAGATTTGGGTACTGCATTTGCGTGTAGAGAGGGAAAATCTTGATTGGACATGTCCGACATTTGGAGCAACTGAAAGTTTTGTCAAGACAAATTGATTGTAGGCTTCCATGTCTTCCAACAATACCTTTATATAGACATCAGAGTCTCCGGTCACATGATGACACTCCATTACTTCGGGTAGTGCAATCATATAGTCGATAAAATCCTCAATACCTCGGCGGGAGTGATCTTTGATCGTGACATCCACGAGTACGGTAAGGCACTTGCCTATTTTGTCAGGATTGACGAGGGCGACATATTTATCAATTATGCCAAGTCGCTCCAGTTTTTTTATACGATCAAATATAGGTGTTGTGGAGAGGTGCAATTCCACTGCAATCTCCTTTATAGTCTTTTTGGCATTGGCCTGAAGGAGTTGGAGAATTTTAATATCTATTGGATCTAAATGAATCATTCAAACAGAAAATAATTATTTATATTGACAGTAAAGATAATAGAATACTGAATATTTGTTTATCGGTAGAATATAACGGCCATATAATCTTATTGCTCGTATCTTTATACTGTTATTTTGGTTTGTGAATGCTTATGTTCAAAAGAATAAAAGCTCATTGGATAAGATTGCCAAAGTGACTACCCAAGAGGGTGGTTTTAAAATTGATTACTTAACATATAAAAACGTTTGTAAGATGAACAATACAAATACACTTGTGGCTTCCGATGTGATCAAAGAAGTAGATGTCATGCCGATTCTTGGCACGGATTACATTGAATTATATGTAAGCAATGCTAAGCAAGCGGCTTACTTTTACAAAACGGCGATGGGATTTCAATCCTTGGCATATGCCGGCTTGGAGACTGGCCAGCGGGATTGGGAATCTTACGTTGTAGTACAGGACAAAATACGGCTTGTCTTGACATCTCCGTTGAGGAGTGGAACAGATATAGGCAGACATATCGATCAACATGGAGATGGAGTAAAGGTGACGGCTCTATGGGTTGAAGATGCACGCAAGGCATATGAAAGTGCCATGGCAAGAGGGGCACAATCTTTTATGTCACCGGTGGTAGAAGAAGATCAGTTTGGACATGTAGTCCGAGCAGGAATTCATACCTACGGAGAGGTTGTACATATATTTGTTGAGCGCAAAAACTATAAGGGTTCATTTTTGCCCGGGTATCAATCCTGGAAGCCCTATTATGAGGCAGAAGGAGTAGGATTGAAATATGTAGATCACATGGTTGGAAATGTTGGTTTGGGACGCATGAATCACTGGGTGAAGTTTTATGAAGAGGTGATGGGTTTTAAGCAAATATTGTCATTTGACGACAAAGATATTTCTACAGAATATACGGCATTGATGAGCAAGGTGATGAGCAATGGCAACGGACGTATCAAGTTTCCCATCAACGAACCTGCTCCGAGCATCAAGAAATCTCAAGTGGATGAATATCTGGAGTTTTATGAAGGTGAAGGTGTTCAGCATATAGCTGTAGCCACAGACGATATTATAAAGACTGTGACAGAACTACGTGAACGGGGTATTGAGTTTTGGATATTCCTGCTACCTATTATGATACACTTCTCGATCGTGTAGGAGAGATAGATGAGGACATTGCACCACTACGGGATTTGGGGATATTGGTAGATCGTGATGATGAGGGTTATCTTCTGCAGATATTTACCAAGACCGTGCAAGCACGCCCGACTATGTTTTTTGAAATTATACAGCGAAAAGGGGCAAAATCGTTTGGAAAGGGTAATTTTAAGGCACTTTTTGAGGCGTTGGAGCGGGAGCAAGAACTTCGCGGAACGTTATAGACCTTTATTGTAAGCAATAGCTACGTTACTACTTCTATGGGATTAGCGTCATATGTTTTTAAGCCGGCATTGTCAGGGATGCGCACCTATCAAGGTGGTAAGAGTAAACCTCGAGATACAAGACAAGAAGTACACAAAATGTCATCCAATGAGAATCCCTTTGGGGCTTCACCCTTGGCAATGAAAGCTCTTAGAGAGGCTATGGAGGACATCAACGAGTATCCCCCTCAGACGGATGTTGACTTACGTCAAAAGTTGGCAGAATTTTATCAACAACAGTTGAGCGCAGATCAATTCATAACGGGAAATGGAGGGGTCGGTATTTTAGCGACTATATCCCATGCTTTTTTGGGAGCGGATACTTCATGTATCGCTTCTAATCCATGCTTTTTGCCCTACATACAGTTTTCAGAGAAAGTGGGTGCGACCGTATATGATATTCCCCTCAAAGGGAGCTCGTATGAACTCGATGTCCAGGGTGTATTGGCGGCCATACGATCCGATACACGTGTATTGTGGTTGTGTAGTCCTAACAATCCGACTGGAACTTATATTCCCAAATCTACGCTCGATACATTGATTCCAGAGATTCCGGATCATGTAGTTGTCGTATATGATGAGGTTTACTATCAGTATGCAGATGCTCCTGATTATGCACGAGGATTGGATTATGTTCTTCAGGGATACAACGTGATTGCGATCAATAGTTTTTCAAAATCCTACGGATTGGCGGGATTGCGCGTGGGATATGCTTATGCCACACGGGAAATAGCGGATTATATCAATAAAACACAACGACCATTTTTGATCAACACCCTATCATTGAACGCGGCCATTGGAGCCCTTGATGATGATGTATTTATCCGGGAGACGCTAGCTTCAACTCATCAGGGCAAGCGGCAGATCTGTCGTGCACTTGATGAAATGAAGGTAAAGTATTGGCCCAGTCAAACCAATTTTATTATGATGGATCCTCAGATGCCCAGTTTGGATTTTGAGTTGCGAATGGCTGCTTTGGGTGTGATGGTACGTAGAGCGGACGGTTTTGGCGCTCCCGGTATGATTCGGGTGACCGTGGGCACTACCGCCAATAATTGCGCTTTTATTCAAGCGTGCGAGGAGGTACTTCTGTCATAGTCATCTGTATCTTGGTGACATGAAGGTCAACGCAGGATTAAGTGAAGTGACGTATGGACAAGGTATGCAAGCAATTCAATTATTGCATGCCAATGCTTATTTTCCGGAAGTTTACAGAACCCTCATAGCGGCGATGGGACATGATCAATATACTGTCCACATGCCATTGTTGCGTCCATTGTGGCCGGCAGCGAATGCCGCACAACTTAGGGATTGGAGTTTGTTTGCAGATGATTTGATCGTACATATGGATCAGCATCGGCGTAGAGGTGTTATCGGGATTGGTCATTCGCTTGGAGCTATTGTCTCATGGTTGGCCGCTATCAAAAGACCGGATTTGTTCTCGAGATTGATATTGATAGATCCTGTTATTCTACCTCCTAAGATGATCAGATCGATGAGGTTCATGCCTATTTGGTTGCAACGCCGGAAGGTACCCTTGATTCGGATCAGTTCGAGAAGAAGAGACCACTGGCCGGATCGACGAGCATTGGAAGAGCATTTGAGAAGTAAGAAAGTCTTTCAGCGTTTTGATACTGCGGTATGGGCGGATTTTAAGACATATGGTGTAAATGAAGATGTTGATGGAGGAGTAAGACTAAGATTTCCAAGAGAGTGGGAATCTCGTATATATTCGACTCCTCCCAATATATGGAAGTATCTCAATCGAGACACTTGTCCCATAACCATCATCAAAGCGCAATACAGTGATGTTATTACCTCGGATACTTGGCAACGTCTCAATGGATTGTTAGATCGTCACACCTTAATAGAAATGCAAGATGTGGGTCATTTGGTGCCATTTGAAAAACCGCTACAACTTGCAGATCAACTTATCACTATCCTAGGTCAAAGCAGAAACTCTAGAATTTAGTAATCCTTTACTTGACAGTAGTTTTGATTTTGCCCTTCTTTTTAGAAACGTTTATGACCTTTTTAGACCTGATGATGGGGAGCTTAGTTGAAAACATTTTTTTCAATTTTTTCAGGTCAATTTTTTCAGAAAACTGTACTTCTTTGCGTATAACGATTGGTATCTCTTTTATAATTGTTTTTGTCTTTTGGGCTTTTTTTAGTTTTGATTTTAGTTTTTGGACTTGAGTACGCAGTTTGGCGATGCGTTTCTTTTTTCTACCCTTTTTCTTTTTCTTCTTTTTAAATTGAGCATCTGTTGATTTTGCAGGTGATGGAATCGCAGCAAGAATGCTTTGTTTAGATGGAGATACGCTTACAGTTTTAGGGCTAGTTTTTATGATCGCCTTAGAGGGGGCTGCACTAGGAGGATTTTGTTTTTCTTTTTTAACTGCTGATTTGAGTGTTTGGACGGTCTGTCTAAGATCGTGGATGTGATTTTTATCTTGTGATTGTGAACGTTCCAAGGTATCGATTTGACTTTTTAATGCGAGAATCGTATTGTCCCTGTCGGCTATGATCGACTTGTGGTCTCGAGAGATCGCTAGGAGGCGATTGTCCCGATCATTGATCGAATTGGTAAGTTCTATGATTCGCTGATTGGCGAAATAGGCTTTGATGATCCATCCTAGGATGCCTCCGAGGAGGAAGAATAGCAAGATTCCCCAAATACTTGTTAAATAATCCATTGCACTTTACGTTAGTGATTGTCAAGGTAGTTGTATTGTTGTTGGATTTTATGTGACGAGGTAAGATTTTTGCCTTTTTGCTAAGTATCTGACAGGGATCTACTCAAAAAGCACCATAAACATAGTATATAACGCTTTAACGATTTGTCATATGTTTTTGTCTGCTGCTACTTTCTATTTCTAAGAGTGATAGTTAAGGATTTGTGTAAGGTGATCATATTATTGAGGTTATGCTGATTTGGATTGTATTTGTTCTTTTGGTCTTGGTGATGCTAATGATTGATTTAGGGATATTCAATCGTGAGGCTCATGTGATCGGAGTAGAGGAAGCGTCTAAGTGGACGGCTGTTTGGGTCAGTATAGCTTTGTCATTTTCGATAGCGATATACTATATCTATCAACATCAATTGGTCGCCAATCCTATGGAACTGAGTCCCGGAGAGGCTGTGGTGACTTATATCACAGGATATTTGATTGAGTTGTCTTTAAGTATCGACAACATATTTGTCATTGCGGTTATATTTTCGACTTTTAAGATCCCACCCAAGTATCAACATCGAGTATTATTTTGGGGCATTCTTGGCGCCATGGTATTTAGAGCTCTTATGATCTTTTTTGGGATCGTATTGATCAATAGATTTTCTTGGATGATCTATGTTTTTGGTTTGTTTTTACTGTACACGGCGTATAAGATGTTGACATCCGGAGGGAGTCATTTTAATCCTCGAGAGTCTTTTGTATTTCGTCAGATACGCAAGATTATACCATTGACCCAGCAGATGGATGGCCAGCATTTTTTTATTCAGTTAAAACACATACGGGCTGCCACACCATTGTTTGTAGCATTGGTGGTCATCGAAGTGACGGACATATTGTTTGCCATGGACAGTATTCCGGCGATATTGTCTATAACTAGTGATCCATTTTTAGTTTTTGCATCTAATATATTGGCGATATTGGGTCTGCGATCTATGTATTTTTTTCTATCCAATATGCTGGATCGATTTGTGTTCTTGGAGTATAGCTTGATTGCAATACTGAGTTTTGTTGGGTTGAAGATGTTATTGTCACATCATATTGATATCTCACAGGGGCTTAGTTTAGGTTTTATTGTCATTGCATTGTTAATTGGTGTGGTGGGATCACTGTTGAGATCTTCTGAAGGATCGTAGATAGTTGTGGGCATACTTGGCCTCAATATTTATTTGGGTGACCTCTGGATCGGTCAAAACAAAATTTCAATCCCCAAGGAAAGTTTTGTAAGAATAGCCAGATTCTCTAGAGTGGGTTACTATTCAGGTAGGCGTCATTTTGGCTAAAAAAAACACTTTTCCCGTCATATTTCCGCTATTTTTTTCGCCGTAGCGCTGCTATGCCTCAAAAAATAAGCGTCATCTGACGAAAAAACTGCCTTTTTTTATCTCAAAA
>JAJRXG010000016.1 GCA_024276375.1 Bacteroidota bacterium
CCCTCAATGAAATCCCGACCTATCAGGGTAGAATCGAAGCAGCGATATCTGCCTCAAGTCCTTCCACAATCTACGCCCTTGTCAATTCGGAAGATGCCGTCACGCAGGCATTGGTCTATAGAAGTACCGATGGAGGTAACACATGGAGTTTCAGAGGGGCGAATGATGATATTTTTACTTCACCCTCATTTGGAGATTATTCCAATACCATCATTGTGGATCCGCTCAACTCTAATATCATCTATCTGGGTGGGCTTGATCTCTGGAAAAGTACGGACGGCGGACAGACGTTTACAAAAATCAGTAGATGGCAAGATTTTCATTTATACAATAACTTAAATATAAAGGAAAATGCCCAATTGCATGCCGATCAACATATAATCATACCCTCGTTGTCCTACAGTGCAAGTAATAGAAAAGTCTATATTGGAAATGATGGTGGCATACAAAAAACTGATGATATTTCTACAGCTACAGATGCAGGTATTCCAAATCAGTCAAGTGGATGGGACAACCTTGCTGGGACAACTTTAGGTATTACACAATTTTATGGTGGCGGGGCATCACCTCATAGCAATTTGATCGCAGGCGGTACACAGGACAACGGTGTATTGATGAGAGTCAATGGCAATGGCAACTGGAATCAACCGAGTACTGGTGATGGATCCATGGTTATCTTTCATCCAAGCAATGCCAATATCGTTTATGCCAATGTGAATTACAATAACCTATTACAAAGTACTGATGGAGGTCAGAGTTTCAATGATGTTGCTACCTTAGGAAGTACAGAAGCAATGCTCATCGCACCAATGGCAATCAATCATCAAAATCCCAATATAGTATATCTCGGGGGCAAACGGCTCTGGCAATTCAACGATACCAACAATAGTACATCAGGTATTAAAGATTCCATCGCATCATCAGTATTTATAACAGCTATAGCGGTTGACACTACTATACGAGCCATCTGGATAGGATATAGCAATGGCACAGTCGAGTATAGTGAAGATGCAGGTCTTACTTGGTCGGGCAATGTCAATACTTCCCAATCATCAGGCATGGTGACCGATATAGATATCAAGCCCAACCAAAACAATGCACTAGAGGTGATCGTGACATTTGGTGGTTATCATCAAAATAACATATGGAAACATACCAAAAATGGAGCACAGAGTATATGGACAAATATATCTTTGGACTTTGATATGCAGGTGAACGCGGTCACCCATCATCCTACTATGTCTGACTGGATATACGTCGGTACCGACGCTGGAATATTTGCTTCTGAGGATTACGGTATCAACTGGTCTGTCACTCCAATTCAGACGAGCAACTATGGTCCAGAACTTCAAAACGAAGGGCCAGTCTTCACAGAGGTAACGGATCTTTTTTGGAAGTATGATTCTTTTCAACCTTCACATTCTTTGGTGGCAACTACATTTGGTAGAGGCATATGGTCAAGTGCCTCCGTGCTCGAAGATGTTTTTGTGGACAAGGATGCTGTGGGTCCATTTTATTATGGTACAAGAATAAAACCATATACCACCTTTGGCTCAGGGATCGATAAAGCACAGAATACAGGAGCTACTGTTATTTTCCTGACACCTGGCACATATGATGAAGTACCCAACAATACAAGTATAATATATAATAAAAGAGTGCTAATAACAACAGAATTGAACACTGGGCAATCAGCAATTATAAAATAATTGCCCACATTAAAAAAATGCAACTACAAGTAGCAAAGATCAATGATTTAACAAAGAACATTAGTTAAAGCTCAAAATTTAGACATCGAAGGAAAGATAAAAATATCAGAGGTGGATCCAGTCATCCCTTCAGCACAGCAAGTAAGGCGAGAGTCTGACTGCACTCTATTCGCTGATGTCTTTTGGTAATACGACCTATACCATAGGCGATTTCATACAGAGTGGTGTGGTACTCTGGGATGAGTGCCAATACATCTATCGGATATTCGGCCTAAAGTGATTATAAAACTACAATTAATACAACGGCAAATGGAAGCACGGTTTTTACAAGTCCGTTCTACTGAGAACGATAGTAGCCTCTCTTAGGTTCAACATTTGCGGAGACACATAGATCGTACTCTGATCTTAAATCACTGAGACAAACTGATATTTTTTTGCTAGCTGAGTGTTCCTTTGTGTTCTTTGTGGTTGTTTACGAAGACCCAACGACCAAAAAAGCGCTCCGTGTTAAACGGAGCGCTGTGATGGTTCATGTCTCGTAAAAAGCAATTGTTTTTACTCTTCAGACATGGTCTGATTGCTTACATTTTGTAAAGCCGTTTTTACTTCTGACAATTCTTGTGACATGGATGCCTGATTAGAAAGCAATGTCGATAGAAGATTCTGCTGAGCGTTGATCAATGCTGATTGTTGTTCGATTTGCAGCTGTTGTTCTTTAACGGCTTCATTGAGCAAAGCAGTGATTTTAGAATAATCCACAGCCTTGTAGCCATCCGCATTGGTGCGCACTACCTCCGGCAATACTTCCTCAACATTTTGAGCTATAAATCCAACTTGACGTGTAGTAGGGAAGTTTCTATTTTCAAATTCATCTATTCTAAAATCATACGTCACACCGTTGATGGCCTTTACCTTATCAAGAGCGCTCTCTAGCGGAACTATATTTTTCTTAAATCGTCTGTCAGAACTGGAGTGAACTTGCATCGCCAGAATATCTCCATTGACATCCAATCTAATACCATTGGTGGTGCCATTGAGCGGCGCGCTTTTGCCAATCGCCATAACACCGCCATCGCCAAACATGATTGTATCTCCACCACTCCCTACAAAAAATAGGTTGTTACCATCCATTAACATGGTTCGCTCACTCGTAAGTGTCCCATTATATTCGTATATCGTACTATCGGGATCAAGGTTGGAAGCTTGAATCGCTTCATCTACCGTATATTCTAAAGTGCCATTGTCATCCAAATCAACCGGCCCACTGAGGGTCGCATCCCCACCGATGGAGTCCAAACTTACTTCTATGACTTGTCCCGAAGCAGTAACGCCTAGGATATTGGTTTCTGTTCCGGGAACCGGCCCACCGCCATAATCCCCGAAATTAACCGCGCCAGTGACATTAACACCACTTGTAGAGCCATCTATATTTACCGCGCCTGAGGAAGAAGTAAGATTGATGTCATCGGTAGAAGTGATGCTTGTCGTACCAGTACCGTTAACCGTAACATTGTTGGCACTAACCGTAAATGAGTCTAGGTCTGTAAAAGTTAAATTGTAGTTGAGACCGGTAAGTGTACGATTTTCATCGAGCGAACCATCGATCTTATAAAAGATTTGATCCCGCAAAGCCTGAGCCGTATCGGCTAACTCATTGCGAACCTGCAATATGGTATCTGCGACATCTATTTTACGTGCAAGAATAAATCCCAGATCAATGTATTTCGCATTTCGAGTAGAATCCGGCCCAAGAATATCCTCAAATATAGTCAGTCTCACTTCCGAGGTTGGTGTTAGAGTCATCTCATCAATCCATTCATTCCCTGTCAATGTATCCCCATCTGCATTGGCAGAAGCGTTGACAATGTTGATCACATCCAGATCCGTAGCAAAGATACTATCCAAAGGCAACAAATCAACATTACCAAACAGACTGGTACCATTGTTTAGAGATAAATCAAGCGACGAACTGGTCGCAACAAGGTTTAAACTCAATGGAAATTCCAACACTTCTCCAGTGTTATTTGTACCTAGAAAGAAATCTTGTGTTCCTGTAAAATTGCCTAAACCATATCCGTAGAGTTTGAGCATCAAGGCATCTGTGTTGGGATTATTTCCATTGGCACTTGTAGAGCGTCCCATTTGCAGACTATCGGTGAAAATGAAGAACTCATTCAAGGTTTCTATTTCATACATTCGGTTGGCGCCGATATTCAGGACATTATCCCCTATCTTAACCTGTCCCTGCAATGCGTGAAACACTCCTAAAAACATCCCTAGCAGCAATACAATTTTTGTAGTTTTCATCAGTAATTGAGTATTTATTGTAAGCAATCAAAATTTAATACATAGCATTATCCTACTTCTTCCATAGAGGTAGAATGGTCTTACTGATTTGGGGGGATTGCAGTAGAAATTACGCTACCGCGACACAAGTATAAGGAGTAATAAACATATTACAAAAATTTCTAATATGTTTTTATCAAACAATTATTTTTAATATGTTGCCGTCATTTGTGTTATGAGTAGCATTAAAAGACAAAAGGTATATTACATTCAATTCTTTCTAAGTACCAATATGAATAGTCGGTCTTTATCGAAAAATTTACTTTTATGAATCAATACATCAACCTAGTTTATTCAACTTTTGTAAGTCTTTGCAAGAAGGCATCCGAACCAAGACAATGGTCAAAAATGTCTGTAAACCTTGCTGATTTCTACAAATCGATTGCTGATTTTAATCAAAAAACCCTTGCAGAACGAACTGCAAGGGCTCTTAAAAGTAGAACTTCAGATAAGCCTAATCCTCATCTGCTACATTAAGATTGCTCAAGACCTTAATACTTGATTTAATAGATTGTATTTCATTGAACAACTGGACATTTAAGTTGTCCGCATTGGCCACCTTGGCCTCCAAGTGTTTTATGATCTTTTGCTGATCCTTGATTGCTTCAACCAATAGCGCTGTTATTTTGCTATAGTCAACCGCTTTGTATCCATCTGGATTGGTACGTACTACTTCAGGAACTTGTGTTTCGATATCCTGAGCGATGAATCCCAGTTGTCGCGTTGTGGGAAAATGTCGATTTTTAAACTCCTTAGTTCTGAAGTCATAGTTTACCCCTTCGATTTGCATTACTTTATCAAGTGCATTTTGTACTGTAGTAACATTTTTCTTAAATCTCTTATCTGAACTCGAGTGAACCTGAATGGCCAATATGTCTCCGTTGACTTCCAGTCTAACGTCATTGGGTGTTCCGGTGCCCTGTGTTACTGTTCCTTTGCCGATAGCCATACGACCACCACTTGTGATTACAGAAGTGTCTGCTCCATCAATAAAATATAGATTGTTCCCAGCCATTGTCATATACCGTTGTGCTGTCAAGGTGCCATTGTGCGTGTAGATCGTACTATCCGTATCGCTGCCGATGATCTCTCCGGCCGTAACTTCAATTACGTTGCCATTGACATCCGTACCCAATATCGTCGTCCAATTGCCCGTGATCGATGTGTCTCCATATGCCTCAAACTGTACCGTATCGGATACTATCGTATTGGGACTGTTGATATCTACAACTCCGCTTGTACCGTTCAACACTACATTGCCGCCCGTACTTGTCAACGTCGCCGCCCCACTCGTCGTCACTGTCGCCTCACTACCATTGATGTTGACTCCTCCCGTTGAGGTGATCGTCGTGCTGGCATTGCTCATCGTCATCGTATCCACTCCCGTAAAGGTCAGATCATTGCTGTTGCCCGTCAAGGTGCGATCCGCTGTCAACGTACCGTCGTGTGTGTATATCGTACTATCCGTGTCACTACCGATAATCTCTCCTGCCGTCACCTCGATCACCTTGCCATTGATATCCGTGCCCAATATAGTCGTCCATGTCCCGGTTATGCTCGTGTCGCCATAAGCTTC
>JAJRXG010000200.1 GCA_024276375.1 Bacteroidota bacterium
TCAGCAAGGTATTGCGCTCTATGGCCCCCGATTGTGTTGCCCGATTATAGACAATGATGGCGACGGCATCTCTGATGCGTGGGATATAGACGATGACAACGACGGCATTCCGGATAGTTATGAACAATGTGGAGTTGCTCCTTTGGAGCAATTGTTTGACACCATAAATGTATTGATAAGAACGGATGATTATCCGACAGAAACCAGTTGGGATATCAGAGATGCCGGCAACAATGTATTGGCCTCGATATCCGCAGGAGACCTCAATGTTCTCAATTCAATTTATAATTGGGACTTCGTCATTTCGGCGCACGAGAATCATACTTTTAATATCTATGATACGTATGGAGACGCTCTTACTTTCAACAATGGTTACTACAATATCAGTCGGAACGGGACAAGTATAACAGGAAACATTTCTAATAATTGGGGTGCATCAAACACGAACAATATTGCCGCTACTCAACCGGCGTATGTCGATCCATTTGCTTGTGTAGGAGGTGATCCCGCCAAGGATGATGATGGTGACGGGATAGCCAATTATAAGGATAGTGATTTTTGTACCCTAAATGCCAATGGGGTTTGCGCTGATATGGATGAAGACGGCGATGGTATCATCAATCAATTTGATCTTGATAGTGATGCGGATGGCTGTCCTGATGCCGTTGAAGCAGGACATGGAGAGACAATGGAAGCGGATAGTACCATAGTAGGATTCATATCCGATGTAGGTTCCAATGGCTTAGATGTCAATGTAGAAACCAATGATGGGTTTTCTGCAGATATTATTTTTACCATTTCGGAATATACTCCCGGAACCTATGATTTTTTAAACAACGCTATAAGCACAGCTTGTATCGATCCGTGTTTTGATCCCAATGGTATTGACGCCGATGGGGATGGAGTCAATGACATATGTGACATCGATGATGATGACGATGGGATTATTGATATCGTGGAAAACAATGTATGTCCTATACCCGACGTTGCGGGATTTGACGCATTTTGGACCTTTGATAACACTACCGATGATCAGTCCGGCAACAATTATAATCTGCAGAATACACCCTCTGTCCTCTATGCTACTGAGAGAGTATCCGGGAGTATGTCAGTAGAATTTGATGGTACATATTTCTTACAGTATAGCGATGGTACATTTCTCAACCAACCGATCACAAACTTTACATATTCTTTTTGGATATACCCCAAGGCTCTATCGGGAATTCAATTTTTAGTAGATGAAGGCGGTTCCACCAATGGAGTCTCCATTCGGTTGAACAATAATCAACTTGAAGCAAGAGTCAAAGAAGGGGGTACTATCGGCGATGTCGCATCCATTTCTATTCCGGCACTGGATGTATGGTATCACATTGCAGTTACCTATGCCAATGGCAATTTTACCTTGTATCTGGATGGCAATTCGTCTGGTACAATTTCTACTACGATTGGGACTCTAGCAAATCATAGCAATGTAAGTGGTTTCGGTGGCAACAACTCGTCCAACGTCTATGGAATCAGTGGAATCAATGGATTTACTGGTCTCATGGATCGCTTTGTCCATTATCCAGTTGCATTGAGTGCCAGCCAGATATTGCAATTGACGCGTATCTGTGATACGGACGGTGATCAGATAGCCAATCGTCTCGATGTAGATACCGATAATGATGGAATACCGGACAATATTGAAGCTCAAAACACTGCCTCTTATACAGCTCCGGGCGGAAATGATATTGATCAAGATGGACTCGATGATAATTATGATGCTGATATCGCAAGTATAGATCCGGATCTGAGCATGGGGTTGTCTCCTGTCAATACCGATGGATTGGACTCAGTGGATTATATTGATTTGGATTCAGACAATGACGGAATACAAGATATCAGAGAAAATGGACATGCACTCAATGTTTTGTCTGGCACGGATACCGATTCTGATGGATTGGATGATAATTTTGATACTAACAATATCACTTGGGACGCAAATGATGATATCGATGACCCTAATCCTACAACCCTTGGAGATAAGGATGGAGATGTTGCTGCTGATGGAAACAATGCCGTTCCGTTGATCATGGATCTTGACTATCGCGATGTGCCCATGATTGCCGGTCGAATATTTGAAGACGTCAATTATGGTGGTGGTATAGGTCGCAACTATGTGACGGCCGATAACTCCGCAGTATCTTCAGGGTGGGGGAATGGCTCCATTGCCCTAGGTGGAGTTAGAGTTGAATTGTACGATGGATCTGACAATTTTATTGATGCTACTCTGACAGATGCTATGGGAAGTTATAGTTTTACTGTTGACGATAGTATGAGTTATGCCATACGTGTGGTCAATGGTAGTATTACGTCCAATCGGGGTTCCAATGGATCGGGTGTTCCTTCAGTTGCTGTACAGACTTTTAGAAGTGATGGCACAAACACTTATCTAACAGAAGTGGGAGGGGTAAGTCCTGATTTAGTAGATGCCGGAGCCAATACTACAATGGCAACTTTGACTAGTTTAACTTCAGGCAATGAGACCGCTCAATCGGTATCCTATATCAATGTCAACAGTATCGATGGAACAGGAATTGATTTTGGTTTTAACTTTGATGTAATCGTCAACACCAATGACTCCGGTCAAGGGTCTCTACGTCAATTTATACTCAATAGTAATGAACTTGATAATGTCAATCTAGATCAAGAAGACAATCCTACCGGAGGTGTATCTCTTGGAAAAATCGCGGGGGTAGAAACTTCTATTTTTATGATTGCGGGTACGGATGCTCAGACGATACAGCCTTTGACGGCATTGCCTATTATCACAGACGACTATACGCATCTGACAGGATATACCCAGCCTGGATCTAGCTTGGGATCACTCAATGCAAGAAATATAAAAATTCAATTGTCAGGAGGAGGCGCTGCATTTGATGGGGTAAATGTAATGGCCAGTTTTGTAGAATTGTCAGGCTTTGTAATCAACGGATTTTCTAGCGGTGTATCGGCAATATCAGCTTCTGATATCTTTGTTTGGGGCAACTTTATAGGGACGGATACTACTGGATTGATCGCTATTCAAAATTCTAATTTTGGCCTCAATCTGAACAGCTATTCGAATGCAGTTGTGGGTACTAATGCAGATAATTTGAATGATGTTTTTGAACAAAATGTAATCTCCTCCAATGGTGCTGACGGAATCAGAATGGTTGATGTTACTTCAAGTCAAATATCCGGCAATTATATTGGAATTGCCGCAGATGGAGTGTCTTCGCTGGGTAATGGGGAGGTAGGTATTTTAATTGATGGGAACTCGTCCAGTATCGTTATCGGATTCGATTCTCTTTATGCTAATAATAATGAACTGGTAGTGGGCAATGTTATAAAAAATAACGGGGTTGGAGGCGTTATAATTGCAATGGGATCTATGATTCGTATCAGTAGAAATCAAATAGGAAATAATACGGATTTAGGTATTGATTTAGAATACGATCTGGTTACTCCTAATGATAATAATGACATTGATTCTGGACCCAATGATTTATTAAATTTTCCAGTTTTTACCATGGCTTCTTTAGTTGATACATTGCTCACCATTGAAGGTTTTGCTCCGGCGGGATCTGCCATAGAAGTCTTTTTGGCGGATGCAGGCCCAAATCCTAATCCACTTCCAGCAGGATACACAGCTTCTTTTGGAGAAGGGGTTTTCTATTTATTTGATGTCATAGAGGGAAGTGTGAGCGACAGTGACGGAACGCAGAGTAATTATCTTGATGATGGTACGGGGTCAAGCTCAAATAAACTGGAAAATCGTTTTTCATTTACTGTAAGTGTAGCAGGATTGGGGATTAATATTGGCGATTTTATTACTGCCACAGCTATTGATAGTGTTGAAAATACATCGGAGTTTAGTGGATCATTTGAAATCATTGAAGGCAGTTGTGGCATCATGGTTACTAATCCACATGTGATGTATTTTAGAAAAAATTGATTCACTTTTTTAGACTTGGGATGTAGAGCTTGGGGGACAAAGGCTTGTTTACTTGTCCTCTATGTGATGAATTATTACAACCATAGCCCATTGCCGTTGGCGGAACAAGTCGTTTCCTCTTTTTATGGAGACGATAGGGGGTTAATACATAGAATCTTTGATCAAATCAATATGGTTTTATTGCTCTCTTTAATACTATCATTTTTGTATAGTATGCTTTCTGGGACAGTTGTTATTGATACTTCCACATTGAATGATCATCAAGAAGTTTCAGTTTCAGTTTCAGTGCATTCTGAAAAGAAGCATCAAAAATTGAGTTGTTCCTTGTATATTATCAAGTAAAACCTGTTTGACCAGTTTATTTCCATAGGTAAAAGATAGTGTGTAAGGATCCATAAATTTTTGAATGACCATGATTCGGATATGCATTATTTGTCTATGTTACCATGGATTAAACAAGGTCAATAAGAATTCTCATTTTATTGAATTTGATCAATATCACTATTTTATTGTATTTGTTTTGTACCAAAATATGGGTAATTTGCTTAAAAATGTAAGATATCCGTCATTTAATTGGGGGTGGAATAGTGGTATAGATAGGATTAACTGTCTTCTTTTTGAGACATTTATGTCTTTATTACCCCGAGAAGACCAATTGTTAGCTTTTTAGACAGATGATTTATTAAGTTAACATTACGTATTGATTGATTTTACAAGTCCAGAATTAAAGCCTTCTTGGCTTTTGCAGGTTAATGATTCTATTGATCCTAGGTGCTACGTACATGACGCACCAGTCTGTACCAAGACGGATCATGGTTCAAATTCATTGAGCTCTCTTTCCGAGCCTTCA
>JAJRXG010000201.1 GCA_024276375.1 Bacteroidota bacterium
AATCCTCCGATTGCTTCAGCTGAATCTGTTCGTAAGTAGAAAATTGATCGAGATATTCAAACCACCTGAACCCAGACTAATAAACACTGATCAATTGAGCCTGGCACTATGAAGAAAATAGGTGGGACAGCAGTGACTGGGAATACTTTTCCTGACTCCTTTACTCCGCACTGTCGAAACAGTTGTATGGCATAGGGCGATAGGGGAATGGTTCTTGGCTCGCCATTCTTGGTGTCTGGCAAAAAGGCGGTACCATCTTCCAAATCTACATATTCCCATGTTAAAGAAGCAATTTCAGCGCGTCTCATGGCTGTTTCAATGGCAAGAGGGATGATGATGCTCATCGTATCCAGCTTGCTGTATTTGGCGGCCTCTTTGAGCAGTATCTTTTGCTCAATGCGTGAGCATCTACGATTGCGAGATTTGCTAATCTTGGGCTTTTCAACATCCATGACGGGGTTATTTACCTGTAGTCGATATTTCTTTCTGGCCTTAGTGAACATATGGCTGATAACAGCTAGCTCAAGGTTGATGGTTTTTGCAGAGACTTCTTCTTCTCTATAATCAATATAATCTGTCAGATCATCAGCAGTGATTTTTCCGATAGGTTTATCCAGGAGGGATAGGGATGAGAGAGTTCTTTTAATAACTCTAATACGTGATTGTTCTTTGATAGCTCCCTTTTTATGGGGAGTCACATCGACCAGGTATTTCTCGATGATTTCGCTAAAGGGGGTGACTTCGGCTTTCAAGATACCCTTGAATGACTCATTTACCATTGATTGTTCTACTTCCTCGGCCCACCTGAGTGCTTCTACTTTGGTTTCGAATGTTTTTGATTGGGCAGGAAAATTCGCTTTTCTGATAATTGCCTGCCATTGATATTGTCCTCTTTTTCTTATAGTCGCCATAGTTCTGTAACCTCTTAATTACATACCCAATAAATTGGGAGAAATCAATAGATAAATGCAGAATCAACTGTGCCAAATAGTGTGACAGAGACTCGTTTTGAGCCTAAATCAGAACCATAAATTGTGACAACTGTGACAAAAAGTGTGACAAAAAAGAAAAAGGGACTTAGGCGGTTAAGCGTAAGTCCCTTTAAATAAAGCATAATTTGGTTGCGGGGGCTGGATTTGAACCAACGACCTTCGGGTTATGAGCCCGACGAGCTACCACTGCTCCACCCCGCGTCATTTTCTAACTACTCAATACTTAAGAGCTTTTAACTTCTTTGGATTCCTTACGGTTTCCTATAATGGCACAGGTTTGTGCCAATTGTTGTGCCAGAACTTATGCTTTACCGCTTCCCGATAGTAACCCGACGGGCTGCGAACGAGGCGAACATTATCGCCGAGCTATTCAATGTCAACGACTTAAATTTAAGAGGGAGATTCGAGAAAAAATCCTTATACTCCTAATCAAACACTATAGCAATAGATAATTCTTGCTATTTTAATCCCATTATGATAGATTGGTTAGACTTCGGAAGAGTCGTAAATCAAATGAAGGAGGTGTTCACTAAAGGGATTAATAATCCTACCTTGTGAATGCGTATCTAATAGATGCCATTCATACACCAACGTAAACTGCGACCTGCGAAAATAAAAGGTGTATGAATGGAGTATTTAAATGATGAAGAATTTGGAAAATTTATCGGCTGGTCTAAAAAACAGGTCATAAAACGTTGTTGCCTTGGATACCCAATGCCACCTTCAATAAAAATCCCTAGAAGCAAAATTCGACTTTGGAAACTATCGGATGTCATTGCCTGGATTAAAGAGCAAGAAGACACTCAGGCGAAGAATGATGACAATATTGTTCAATTGAATGCAGTTATTTCTAAAAGCAATGAAGCTAGAAAAAAACGAGGTCGCCCTCGGAAGACTATCAATATGGATATGTTAGAAGCTCTTGTCGTAAACGCTTAAGCATATAATTGACGCAGCCCCCTCCATAAATCCAACGCACAGCCTGCTGGGGATGGTTTCATAGATTACGTGTGGACAATAAAAGGCAGTGCGGGTCTCATTTCATACGCAGACTGCAACCCTTTGGGTTGCTGTCGTTTTCGCATCCGCTCACTCTTCGAGACACTAGCCCTCCGTCGAGGTATTCACGGAGTCCAACGCTGCTCCGACTCGCACGTTTATTATGATGCAGCCCCTCCCTTGTCGGGGCTTGGAGCAGAAACGTCCTGCGGACTTATTCTTTGCTCGATGGGAGTCCATTTCGTTCAGGGAACTCAATGGAATAGACCTTTGCACCTTTGGTTGCTAAAGCTCTCAGCTTGAAAATATGGCTTTCGCCTTTATTTCCAATCTGTTCGTACAAATACCATATGTGCCATATGAGTGTTTGGTATCAGGCACTATAAACCTATCCCGAATAATTCATAAACTAGGTTTCAGGCCAGATTGTGAACAGATTCTTCCATCAAACATGTGGGCAGTTGGCCCAATTTCTGGAATGTAATCGGCTTACATTCACATTCGAGTATTTTTTCCGAATTCAGTGC
>JAJRXG010000202.1 GCA_024276375.1 Bacteroidota bacterium
ACAATCCCCAATACCAATCCGATCAAAAGTAGAGAGGATAGTAGGGATATTTTTTCACCCGTATAATAACAAGTAGGTTTAAATTCAAATCTCACTTCGTGATCACCGGCAGGAATGCGCAATCCCCTAAGGGCATAATTTACTCTCACATGTGGAGCAGGAGTGCCATCTATGTACACTTGCCATCCTTTGTCAGGGCCATACCACATCTCCGAAAATATTGCTAACGCCTCCTTGTCACTATTGGTCTTGTAGGTGATAAAATCAGGCTCATATGACGTCATGCGAATCTCTCCTAAGATCGTATCCAAATCAGTAATTCCATCTACGTAATTTGGAAATTCGTCCTCCAATATCACTGCTGTCGTACTCGTATTGATTTCATTGAGTGCATCGATTTCTTCATCGGGGGTATGAACTTTTTTTACCTTGGATACAAACCAAGCTACACCAAGAGCTCCCGGGTTCTGTTGTATTTTGGCTTGATCTTCCTGGCCTTTTACAATAAAATACTTCGTATTAAGCATATTAAAAGCTTGCATATTGCCCTTCGTAATATGCCTGTCAATAATATCTTGAATACGCTGCATCTTGACAGGATGATATCCACCGATGGTATTGTGAAAAACGGAAGCCTGTGAAGAGTTGTATGTATTGATGGTTATATCGTGGATGCGATATTGGGATCTATCCGGCTCCACACTTGTGATCTGACTATCTACCGACCGGGGTTCAAAGATTTGACTTATATCCTTCTTCTTTACAAAATCACCATAGTTCAAATATCTAAAGTCAACACTAAGAAGGTCAAACAATACGATAAGTCCTATCGCTCCCATGACAACATGCTTAGAAATTTTAGATTTCATGTAAGCCCAAATCAAGCCCGCCAACAGACTAACGATGAAAAATGTCCGCCAAGAATCACTTCTAAACAAGGATTTTCGATCTTCAATAAATGGCTGAATATCTACACCTTGTTGGTTGTAATTGATATCCGGTGTGCCACTAAAATCAAACAATGATGTGCCGAAAAGCGCCATCAACAACGCCAAACCACCACAGATGCCATAAGCGAAATACAGAGACTTTGGTGTGATCTTGGTCTGCTTGACCTTCTTTGATTTCTTTTTGGCAAAATTGATTTTCAACAATTCATGTATGCTCAGGGCTCCGAGAATAATAACAAAAAACGAGGCGACACTCATCAAGGAAGAAGGCGCCCGAAAGGATGAATAAAACGGAAAATGATCAAAAACAAAGCGATTCAATAACTCAAAGTTCTCACCCAGCGAAAGTAACATGATCCACAATACTCCAAATCCAAGCCACCATTTGATTGTCCCTTTGATCCAGAATAATCCGAGTACAAATAAGAAGATGATACTCGCTCCGATATACAAGGGCCCTGCGGTAAACATCATCTGTCCCCAATACAATGGCGCCTTTTTAATCCTATAATTCTTATAACTCGATGAGCTGACAGAGACCTTCTCTGCACCACTACCTCCCACAAATCCGGGAATAAATGCTGCCATCAAATCCTTATAGTCATTGCTCCAATTCATGGCATAATCCCATTCCAATCCTTTGACGGGTTTTGTGTCCGATACACTCGTACTTGACGGAGACGCCAATATGGATTTGCCCCGCATCGACACCTCAGAATAATCGTACATCGACCAGATCTTAGACGCTGATGTCGCTCCTCCCAACAATACAGCGGCCAGAACAACAAGAACACCCTTGCCAAAGGGCATCCAATCCTTGGAGCGAATGGTCTCAATCAACTTGATGATCCCATAAATCATAAAAAACAAGAGGATGTAATAAGTCATCTGCGGATGCCTCGTATAAAAGCTAAACGAAAATCCAAGCGCTAAAAACGCAAACCCTACCAAATATTTACGCTTCTCAAAAATACCCAGTACGCCGGCAATCAACAATGGCGTAAATATCAAAGTCCGGATCTTGCTGTTGTGTCCGACTTCCCAAAGAATGACGTTGTAAGTCGTCAACACTGCAGCAATGCTAAAGATCAGACTCAACCAGGGATTCACTCCAAGAAACAAAAGCAAAATATAGGCCATGAGACATCCGGCAATATAGAGTCCCAGCGGCTCACTAAACCCCAATCTGATCCCGGTATAGATTTTATACACCCAGTTGCTATTGCTGGGCACTCCTGACAGTACAGGCATTCCTGCAAATTGTGCCGGATTCCACAAGTAGGTCTTGTTGTTCTGCTCGTTATATTGCTTGAGTGCATATGTCCCTTGTGCGCTGGATACTATATCCACTTGCTGTACGACCTTTCCTTCTAACTGTGGAAAAAAGTATATGGTATTGACCAACACGATTATGACAACTGCCACAATGTGTGGTACATACCTAGACCAATCTATGCTCATAACAAAATCTTTACGTCGAGTTACTTATATACTTTTGAACGATCTCAATCCTTGCTCAATCTCATCTGCTCCTGTCCTATGGTACAAACCTTATTTTGCCATTGACCATCAATCGGATCGGAGTTCTGTATTGCAGACTCGTTCGTTAGTTTTGCCCAAAAATAAGTCCTTGTGTATTACTTCGCTCTACATATTACCGTATTTATTATATATTTTGTCTTACGACAATGAACTATTGGGTTGCTAAGGTCGTTTCTTTATCTTCTTCAATGGTCTCAAAACATAATGACTAGGGTTCGGATGTTTTTTTATTGAGCGAAATCCGGATCATAATAGATACAGCATATTGATAAAAAAGTAGCCCAAGAATGACGCAAAACCGAATTTCCGTAGCCAAATAGGACTCCTACGGAACAATGGTATCAAAACTAATGAGTCAGAACAAACGTTTATTTCCCTAACATCACTCTGCACCTTTGAAACACCTAAAATACCTCAATCGATTCTTACTCCGCTACAAATGGCGTTTAATGCTCGGTGTTGTATTTGTGGTATTGCAGAATTATTTTAGGATTCTTGTTCCTCCACAATTTCGCAAGGCACTCGATCTGGCAAGTATCTGTCTTCAAGAATACCAAATTCTTCAAGATCCTGAAGAAAAACAAGTTTTACTCAATTACATCAGTATCAATCTATGGGATTATGCCTGGATGGTTCTCCTCTTTGCGCTGGTCATGGGGATATTTATGTATCTCATGAGACAGACCATAATCGTTGTCTCGCGATTGATAGAATATGATCTACGCAAGGAGATATTTGATCACTACGAATCGCTCGATGCATCTTTTTACAACGATAATCCT
This sequence comes from Bacteroidota bacterium, assembly GCA_024276375.1. Taxonomy (GTDB): domain Bacteria; phylum Bacteroidota; class Bacteroidia; order Chitinophagales; family Saprospiraceae; genus JAJRXG01. The sequence continues at coordinate 3,275 of JAJRXG010000202.1, forward strand.
ACGGGAGATCTCATGTCGAGAATCACAGAAGATGTATCTAAGGTAAGGATGTATCTCGGCCCGGGTTTGCTCTATTGCATCAATCTGGTGACCTTATTTGTATTGGCGATCTACTATATGTATCAAGTCAATCCGACACTTACACTGTATTCATTGGCGCCACTTCCGGTATTATCCCTGTCGATATATTATGTCAGTAGCATCATCAACAAGAGAAGTACAATCATACAACAACAACTGGCCAAACTCAATGTCATCGCACAAGAAGTCTTCTCGGGCATACGAGTTGTCAAATCATATGCTAAAGAAAATCAGTTCAGAAGTTTCTTTGGTTCTGAAACCGAGCATTACAAGGAAAACTCAATGTCATTGGTTCGCGTCAATGCACTTTTTCACCCATTGATGTTGCTACTGGTTTCCTTTAGTGTTTTACTCGTAGTGATTGTCGGTGGACAAGAGGTGGCCAAAGGCAACATCACACATGGCAATATCGCGGAGTTCATCATATATGTCAATATGCTCACTTGGCCATTTACGGCAGTGGGATGGATCGTATCTATAGTCCAACAAGCTGCAGCCTCTCAACAACGCATACTCGAATACATGAACAACCAGCCCAAAATCGTTAATCCCAACTCCGAGCAAATACAAATCGGAGGTGCAATTCGTTTTGAACACGTCAGTTATCAATACCCTTCGGCCGTTGAAAAGGCTCTTGACGACATCACCTTGGAGGTAAAGAAGGGGGAGAATCTCGGTATCATCGGTAGAACGGCAGCAGGAAAGTCCACAATAGCCAGTCTCTTATTGCGACTCATAGATCCCACGAAAGGTAGGATTCTCATCGACGGTATAGATTTGAAACAAATAAATACAGATATTCTCAGACAACGCATCGGATATGTTCCACAAGATGCCTTTTTGTTTTCTGATACGATCGCGGAGAATGTCGCATTTGGCGAAGCAGAGATCAATATGGATCAAATCCAATTTTTTACAGCCAAAGCCGCGATCCATGACGACATTATGGCGCTTCCAAAACAATATGACACCCTAGTCGGCGAACGCGGTGTGACCCTATCGGGTGGCCAGAAACAACGGATCGCCTTGGCACGCGCCCTCATAAAAAAACCCGATATCATCATTTTGGATGACAGTCTCAGTGCAGTTGATACGACCACAGAACAAACCATTCTTGGATACCTAAAAGAAGCGCTTCACGACAAGACCAGTATCATAATAACCCATCGCATCTATCGTCATTTGACGTTTGATAAGATCATCGTACTCGACAAAGGAAGTATTGTTGAGATGGGTACTCCACAAGAATTATTGGACAAAAAAGGATACTACTTTGATATCCTCAACAAGCAGTTGAGAGAAGAAAAACCTACACCTGCCATACACTAAAACTCAATTATGGCGGTCTTCTTGCGTTTGTTTTTCCTACTTTCATTGGAAATGTTGTGAAGTTTTTTATTTTTATATCGAATAAACAGTAGTAATTGTGGATAATGATGATTCAAGAGGGCAAGAAAGTGTCTTTTCAACCAAGGTAAGAGCCGGTAAAAGAAGGACTTATTTCTTTGATGTTCGCAAGACAAAAGGAGACGATTATTATATCACTTTAACGGAGAGCACGAAGCGCTTTAATGGTGAAGGATATAATCGTCACAAGTTGTTTCTTTACAAGGAAGATTTTAATAGATTCCTACAAGGACTTCAAGATACCATCGGTCATGTCAAAACCGAATTGATGCCTGACTATGATTATGAGCAATTTGATCGGAAGCATGAGGAGTGGGATGCTCAGAGACGTGAGGAGTCTAAACTTTTGGATGAATCGGCGGATTCGTCATCAGATACACCGAGTGATACTGATACGGACGATTCGGCAGCATCTCCTACCATAGAGAGCGAGGAAGATATCGATTGGTAACAATACAATTTTGGCTCACAAATTCAAAGGCTCCTTTCGCCCATCTTGCGCGATTGATATAGTCATATGCGGGCTGCTTCACATTTTAGTATGCGATTGAGCGAGGATATTGGTGCGGGTTATCTCCCATGCGCAAGAATGTGATTGTTGATGCTCAAGATTCTCAACGATAACAACGTTGATGTTTATTGGCTTCGCGCCAACAAATGAAATTCCGTCCTTCTATTTTTAGCACGACAAGTCGCTGTCGCATTGGTTTCACAACCATTGACGGGTTTATCGGAACCATTTCCGACAGCAATAAGTCGATTGACATCTATCTGATGATCTATTCTTAAGTAGGTCGCGACGGCTAGGGCTCTTTGCACGGACAGCCTTTTATTGGTCTTACTATCTCCTATATTGTCTGTGTTGGACTCAATCCGGATGCGGCTTGAGGCATATATGCGGGCTATATCGGCAAATTCCAAGTCTATAATAGTCTTAGCGTTGGCGGAGAGCACATCACTTTCATCTCCATATTTTATGGAAATATCCTTAATGGAAATGGCGGGATCCTTACTATCTGTAGCCTTTAGTGACCTGATTCTATCGGCTCGTTCCGGTTCATACCCATCTCCCGACAATTGAGCGCTGGAGGCTATCCGGCTATTGGTTATGGACCAAAAACTCGGGATTTTTTTTGGGATCACTTTTTGATTTTTTAGCAGATCGGTCATAATCATATACAATTGAGATCCTGTCACTCCGGCAAAGGAGTTGTCCAGTCCAAAGTAATTGAGATTGTCTCCGTGGCTACACAGATAGATATCGGATATCATTCTTCTGGCATCAGGTGCAGAGATGTTGAAGGTATTGGCCATGATAGTGACAGCTGAATTTTGGTGCTCCTCAGCAGTCTTGATCTCAGCAACAGCATCCATCCATCCGGCATAGAAGGCTCGAATCTGATCCTTATACTTAGATATATATTTTCGCTTGGTGTACAATACCCCTGTTTGGGCAAAAGCAGCGTCTTTGGTACTTTGTAAAATGTGTGCCCCTTTGATGACTTTAAGGGATTGTATATGAGCTGGGCTTTTGACAACAGCTGCATCGACCGACCCCGAATTGAATACCGTAGCTGTAGTCGCATCGTCCGGAGCGTTGATAATCACTACATCATCCAACTTCATACCTGCGGTACTCAACGCGAGTGCCAGATAAGTCATAGACGGGCTATTGGGTGTACAGGCGATTTTTTTGCCCTTGAGGTCATTGATATTGTCGATCCCTCTCTGGGCTACGATCACATCTGCTCCCCGCGACCAATCTGTCTGCAAAAATATCTCCGGCTTACCTCGTTTGAGTTCATCAAAATTCAAAATCACTCCATCTATTCTATCTGCCATGATCTGAATTTTTCCATCCTTCCAATCTTGACGTGCATCGGAAGGGTCATCCATGACCACAAAGTCCACTTGCAATCCATAGTTCTTAAAAAACTTGGAGTCCGGATTGTGTTTTGCACCTCCATTGAAGTAAAGACCCGGTGCAAATCCTCCCGATGGATAGATCTGCACCTTCAATGCGCCGAGGGATGGGATGGCTTTACTAGTTTGGACTTGGGCGGAATCCGTCGTCGTAGGGATCGGATCCGTTATTTCCGGCTCGGACTGTTTATACTCCTGCTGACTTTTCTCTTGAAGTTGTCTGCCCAGTTCAGTCTCGTTGAGCAAATAATATCCTGCACTCACGATCGCCGCAACAATCAAGAGTGTCAACAACAACTTAGAAAAAAGCGTCAGTTTTACTTTGGCCATCGCTCGTTATTTATACCTCCCGGAGAGATACTTTTTCGGATTACTCAAACAAAGAGTCATACTGATTGGTACGTTCTACTCGCTCGGCGCTGACCATCGCCTCATTGAGATCTAGGGTGTTTTCATCTATACTACCATCATCCAATAACAGCGTATCTTTTTCATCCAAAAGCAACAATGAGTTTTCTTTTTCCCACTTTTCCAACATTTTCAATCCCTCTTCCTCAAAAATTCCATTTTGAAGATCAATAGAGCCCATAAAGCTCTCAGACATTTCCATAAATCGCTCCATTTCTCCCACTTTGGCACTCACATCATCAGCTACTGCTTCCAACGCTTGCTCAAACATGGCTTTTTTGTCTTTATCACCTCGAATAATATTCATCGCCGAAGCCATAGCGCTATTGCTCGCTTTGATGGCTTTCATCTCCTGTGCTTTAATTTCGACTTGATCCGCTACATCCTCTTTGAGGATCTCAGAGTTCTCATACATTTTCTTGAGGACTTTATAGAGTACTTCCATCTTGCCATATAGGTCTTCAAGTTTCATATTGGATTCCTTGAGCCTTCCAGCTTTTCGAGACTTGAGTATAACTACTTGCTTATTGTCATTTTTTTTGGCCTTGTTTGCCTCACTGAGATTGGAGGATATTGCTTTTTGATTGTTGAGGATGAGCTCTTTGAGTTTATGCATCTGACCGCGGAGTTGCAATATCTGCTTATTCATCTTTTTGAGGTTGGCGCCCATCTCGTCAACATAGTTCTTGAGTATGGCAATGGGATCGATCTGAACAAACAGACCCGTGATCCACCTCATGGTGCTTTTGTAGATATACCAGATCAGATTACGCGCCTTGGAGTCCAGTGCCATAAATATTAACAATCCCAATACAGCAATAATCCCGGTCAATCCCAGCAATGAACTCGTCAGGGCAATAATGGCCGTCAAGGAGTTGATCAATAAGAGACTCCCACCGAGTACTATACCACCCAATACCAATGCGCCGGTTACACCTTCAGGCTTACGCCAAAATGACTTTGGTTTATAATTGTCAATCATACTAGAGTATTAATACCAAGAAAAAGCAACAAGTTACAGAATCTCATTCTTTCAACAGCACTCTATGAAGAAGCTGTTTATGAAAGATACTGCTTAATCTTATCAAGATCGCTCTTGATTTGATTGAGCACAAGGTTATAGGAACCATAAAATCCCTCTTTGGTTCCTTCTACCTTGTTCATAGCTTTGTCTATGTTTTGGTCGATTCCCAACAATTGTTCCTGTTCTTTCTTAATTTCTTTTTGCAACCTCAAGACTTCCTTCTCCTTTTTGGCGATCGAATCACGCAGCATTTTACCCTTCTCTTCACGCTTTTTTATCTGTACGGACTGTTGTTTTTTAAATGCATCGGCAAACTTGGCTTCTTCCTTCTCAAGAACCTTGATATAGTGTTGTGCACTCTTCAACAATTTATCTTTGGTCAATCCCATTGTAGTTGCCATGGCAAAGGCATTGACATATCGCTTGGACTCATCACTTTCTATCTTGGCCAAAGATTGCAAGGACTGCTTAAACTCAAGATAATCAAAGCCCTCGATATTGTTATCCTCGATTGCCTTGAGCAATATTCCGACAAAGCGATCATCCGGTGCACCACCCTTGGGTCTATTGCTCTCACTATCGATTGGCGACCTATTTTTCTTGCTACTTGATTTCTTAATACTTGAAGCGGCAGATGACCCTTGTCGGTTATCATTGTCTTCATCAACATCCTCGATAAATATTCCTCTCAATTTTTTCAACATGTTCATAGGAGTAAAATTACGATTTTTGATACTCATTGGCTAATCTATTCTATGAAGTATCAGCTGTAATCTTCAAAACAAGCAAATTTAGTGATTTGTTGTATTCAATTTCGCTCGGGTCAACACAATAGATGCTTTAAATAAACTACTTTTGCCTTTTGATCTTTTCGCTTAACGACAAACAATAGCTAAGCGATATATTGTAACTCATAAGAGCAAATTAATGGCTGTAGATGTACTAATCGGATTGCAGTGGGGCGATGAAGGCAAAGGAAAGATCGTAGATTTTCTTGCGGATCGATATGACATCATTTGCAGATTTCAAGGCGGCCCCAATGCAGGACATACCATTTATGTCAATGGAAACAAAGTGGTACTACATACGATCCCTTCGGGTATTTTTCACAGTGATACCATCAACATTATCGGCAATGGGGTCGTCATAGATCCCATCACCCTGCGCCAAGAGATCCTCACACTCGAATCTCTGGGCGTCAATGTACGCGACACATTGATGATTTCGCGCAAGGCCCACTTAATCCTCCCTTCCCACAAGTATCTGGATGCCGCCTCCGAAGCTGCCAAGGGTGATAAAAAAATCGGTTCGACTCTCAAGGGGATTGGGCCTACTTACATGGATAAAACCGGCAGGAATGGCCTCAGAGTCGGTGATATTATGGCTTCCGATTTTGAACAACGATACCAAGAACTCAAATCACGGCATCGTCAACTCAGTAAGATTTATCCCGATATCGATTTTGATTGGGCCGAAGACGAATGGTTTGAGTGCATTGCCTTCTTACGCGAGTTTAAGAAGATCGATTGCGAGTATTATCTCCATGATGCCCTTCAATCCAACCGGCCTATTCTGGCAGAAGGAGCACAAGGCGTGATGTTGGATATTGATTTTGGCACTTATCCGTTTGTCACTTCCTCCAATACGATCACTGCAGGTGTATGCACAGGACTCGGTGTTGCACCTTCATCCATCGGAGAGGTGATTGGGATCAGCAAGGCCTATTGCACCAGAGTAGGTAGTGGCCCTTTTCCAACGGAATTGTTTGATGAGTATGGCAAACAATTGCAGGATCTCGGCAATGAATTTGGTGCTACTACCGGAAGACCAAGAAGATGTGGATGGATTGACTTAGTGCAATTGAGATATAGTATTATCATCAATGGTGTCTCCCAAATTGCGCTTACCAAGTCAGATGTCATGGATCACTTTGATCAAATCGTTGTCGCCGATGCATATGAGGTCAATGGAAGATCCTCTAAGGAGTTGCCTTACGATCTGTGTATGGATGGGTATAGAGCTACATACAAGTCATTTGAAGGATGGAAATGTGATCTGTCCGCATATCACAAAACCCATGGTACCGTCCCGGATTCCTTCGGCAAGTATCTCAACTATCTCGAATCCTATCTCCAAGTCAAAATCCCCATTATATCTGTGGGCCCGGAAAGGGATCAACTGATCCTGAGAAAGTAGGATTCTTTTGAACCACTTAGGACACTTAGAATCACTTAGTTTTTTTTCTGTCTTAGTGCTCTTTGGTGTATAGGAGCCCAATCTCTGTAGATGAACACTTTTTTTGAACCACTTAGGACGCTTAGAATCACTTGAATAAGACCGGAGGATTATACATCACCTGTGCTCAATCCTTGTCCGCCAATATGATATACTGAAAATCTAAGGAAGTATCATCGGTCTTGACATTGCGATAGCCTCCTTTGACCAAGGCATCTTCGAGTTCTAAAATGCCTACACGATTGTCCACAGGGGGTGCTATGGTGCCGGGAATACGTTTTAACTTAAAGTCCACGATCATCAATATTCCTCTTGGCTTGAGTGCTTTTTTGAGCGTAGCAAGATAAGCAGCACGATCTTGGATATATGCAATTGTATTGATGAGTACGATGACATCTACCTCTTCCGGCCATAACCGGGGATCGTCGGGTGCTGCCAATCTTGTCTCAATCTTTAACTGATCCAAGGAGTCTAGGTTTTCTCGAAAAACCTCGATCAGCTCGATCATCTCCCCGTCGATATCAATGGCGATCACCTTCTTGGCATAGCGCATAAACCTAAAGGTGAAATACCCCGTACCGGCGCCTATATCCGCGACGGTTTTGCCGGTCAAATCACCCAACTTGTTGATGACCATCGAGGGCTTCTGCCATGCAAGCCGACCTTTCTGATCCCGGTCAAGAGCTATCGGCTTGTTTTCAACAATCATAGAATCCGTTGATGGGCTGCTCTGTTTCTCAGAATTAGAGCTATGACATCCTAGCCAGAGGGCAATAGAACTCAGCATCAGCAGTAGAAGGGTCTTCGGCATTGTGTAAGTTTAACAAAATATAGTGAATCTCCAAAAAAAATAGTGTAAGATCTAACCCACAACTCATCATATATATTCACCCAGCTCTGGGTACTTGCATCTCCACTGAGCTACGCATCCAGTGTTGTACAACATGCCGATTATCGCAGCACCTTCATTGTCTTTGAAAATCTCCAAGCTCCTGCAGCCAATACAGCATAAAGAAACAATATAAAAACCATCTGTTCCCATTTGGTTGTAAACTCGTAGTACAGTATAAGTATTCCACCGATGCCCAATCCCAAAACAGCCAAAATTGTTAGGATTTTTGAGGAGTTTGTATGCTCTCTTATTTTATAGTTGGCTAGAGCCATTAGTAAGGACAC
>JAJRXG010000203.1 GCA_024276375.1 Bacteroidota bacterium
AAGAGGATAAGAACATGGATGCAGCAAATGCGGTTACAATAAGTTTTTTTGACTTTGTCATCGTTTTAATTGTTTAACTATTATATAATTGAGCCCACTTCGAAAACTCACAACATCATAAATGCCTCTTTGGCCTGCCTGTTTTCGGCAGAAAATTGACCTTTGTAATTTCTCAATTAACTAATACTCAGGTATAACTGAATCTCAAAAATAGTCTCATCCAAAATAACTCATTTTGTGAAAATTGCCAGTTTGCGGTGAGGGTTCATAATTTATTACCGTTAACGGACAGATATCATAAAATCCTTTTTTCTATGTAAGTACTAATTACCCATCCTACGACCAGATCTATAGTATAAAATTATATCTAATAATAAGTATCTAACAACCTTATAGTCGTTAAAGTTGTAAAAATACAAAATAACTATTCTTATCAAAGTAAAATTCATCCAATTTGATTGAAGAATATGATTTAGTTTAAAATAGCAATGTTAAATCATATATCAGCTCAACCAAAAGTAAATTTTGGATGTGCAATATCTCAGAATTCAAGTCCTTAGGGAGTTTTGGTCATAGTCCTCATATATGTTAAAATAAAATACGAAAATAATGACTCTAAAATACTACAACCAAAAAAACATATTACGTATATTTGTAATATGTTAACAACTCCCAATCAGTAAAGTAGGGCATTCGTCCTAATTTTTTTTCTCACAATGTATGATTGATAATCATACTTGTAAAGAATCTGTACATGCGTACTGAGAGCGTAGTGTATAGAGTAAGATATGTCTTGGCGTTCCCCTGAGAAGGATGTCCATGGCATTATTAGAATTTGAGAAACCATATAAACCAAAAATATACTGAGGTTGTGAATGGCCTCATTTATACCATTTATCCGAGAGGATAATAGAACCTTTTTTCATGAGAACCACTTTTAGACCACTTGTCCCAAGAATGGAATTTGGTGTGTGCCTACTCCGTAGGTGCACACTACATTCCCTCTTGGCTTTGCCATTTCTAATGCTCATAAACTTGAGCGTCGCCCAATCTACCGAACGCAGCATGAACTGCTATGCTCAGGTCAACGTATCACTCAATTCATCCGGATCGGTATTGCTAACACTAGATATGTTGACCGGTATGTCCAATCTGGATAGCATGGTTCTTGAGATACCCGGACAGAATGCACCTATTGTAGATTGTAGTGCGGCTGGACAAAAGATTAAATTTATTGTTAGAGATACAACCTCAAATCTGTCATGTTGGGGTTATTTATTAGTGGAAGATAAGATACCATTTGAGATCCTTTGCAACGATGGTGCGATCACTTGTATAGACGGTCTTGATAGTTTAAATCCCGGTGATTTTATCACCATTGATGACAACTGTTTGACATTGGCAGATCTCACGGTGACAACAGTGAACACTAGCCCAATTAGTTTTTATCCGAGTGGTTCCGATACCATCGGGGTGGTTGTAAGGACTTGGCAAGTGACGGGGGATGATGGATACAGTCAAGTCTGTAACAGCCTTGTTTATCTGTTGCCTTTATCCTTGGATTCTATCATACTACCTCCCGACACAACGATATATTGTGGACAGGATCCAAGTGACATGGATATTACAGGCCGTCCCAATTACTCTGAAGATCGACTTTTGCAATATTGCAACATAGCACTCATGACATCGCTGGATACCATTGGGAGCTTTAATTGCGGTTCTAAACAAAAATATGTCCGCACTTGGGCTCTGAGTGATTGGGTTACAGGTGCACTGAGGATAGAGAAGCAGTACATCATTGTTGAAGATACTACTATAGCGACTATTGTAGCACCTTCATCTCCTCATGTGTTTTATGATGGTTGTGATCCCATGCTTATCATTGAGCCACCGGTACAAATCATCAACAATTGTACAGATGTAAGCAATGCAGACATCCAAGTCATTATAGACGATCTTATAGGATTCTATCAGATAGGAGATACCGTAGCTACTAGTATCGGAATGCATAGATTGATATATACAGCTTACAATGCCTGTATAGACTACCTCCGCCCGGACACTTTATCATTTAATATTGCGGCACCTTCTGCACCCATGTTGACTTGTGATTCTACACTCAATAGAGCTATTTCTATAAAAGATCAAGACAGTATCAGGGTCTTGATAGATTCTGCTTTTGCAAGTGCTCAAGTGACTAGCTGCATACCATTCAGACTATTGGCTCGAAAGATGAATCCCGTATGTCTTACAGATGTAGATACATTTAGAGCATATTTGGATTTCTGTCTTGATGAAGTGTGTGACAAGGTATTGATCCAATTGATTGCACAGGATAGTATGGGTCGATATAGCGATACATGTGAGGTGTGGATAGACATTCAAGAAAAAGTGCCGCCGAGCTTGACCTTGCAATCCAGTCCTACAATTGACATTGGGTCGGATGGAACCGTAACACTAGATTCATTTGTAATTCTTGCAGCTTTTGGAGATAATTCTAATGGCCCATTAAATATCAGTATGACGGGAAGTGGATTAGGAATGACTGGAAGTGGAGTTCCGATGTGGGCATTGAGTGGTTCAATGAGTGATCTATTCAGCGATGGGACATTTTATACATTCACCTGTCAAGATACTGGCATGTATTTGGTAACGGTTGAGATTGCTGATTGCAGCAACAACATAACAATAGACACGACAACACTCACCGTCAGAGCCAATGGCAATTGTCCTTCAGCCGCTCCAGTATTTACCGGTGTTGTAAATGCCTATGGGATGGATCCCATGGAGGATGTGATTGTGACAAGCAAGAACGGAGAAATCGCCCTTGTCTCTATCACAGATGTTAACGGATATTTTACTTTTGACTCTGTTCAAGCTCCCGTGGTATATGATTTGGATGTATATTATCCCGATGATTGGCAATCGGGTCTATCTGCCAATGACTTGGCTCTATTGGAGGAATATATCATCGGTATCCGTGATTTGGATACTTATCAGTTGACGAGCGCAGACGTAGATGATTCTAAGACGATCAATCTTATAGATCTCTTACTCATGAGAAAGCTAATTCTTGGGCAAGAACTGGATCTGGGAGAACTTGAACCTTGGGTGTTTAGTCTTGATGACGGGAATTCGGATTCGGAGATTCAGCTTTCCGGGACATTTTTGAAGGAGGGCAATATTGCCATCAGTGGCATGAAAAGAGGAGATCTGGATGCTGATGCAATGACCGGTGCTTCCACTCGCTCTGCTGATCAGATTGATATATCTCGTATTGTATCCAATCAAGATGTGTCAACGTATCATATTAGTTTAGGCAATCCTCAGAAGCTTAGAGCACTACAGTTATCACTGCAAGTCAGCGGTAATACTGAGGTTGTTTCTATTGAGTCGCATCAGGATATGGATTATACGATAAGCGATGAAAATATTGATCTGCTCTACTATAAATCAACTTCTGAAGATCCACTATGGATGGAGGTAACACTATCAGGTGAATCGAACAATGTACCGTTTATACTGAATCAAAGGATTAAACCACTACAATGGACTCAAGATGGGTCAATGCATGCTTTGAGGCTGTCCTACAATAGTATTTTAGACATAGAAGAAAACCCAATATTGTTGGCTGTATATCCCAACCCCACCAATGACAATATATCTATTTCATTAAAATATAGAGTTTCTGATAAGACTCGAGCAGGTATAATAACCCTAAGTGATGCATTGGGGAGGCGGGTATATCAAGAGGATGTGACCCTTGCTCAACATACCGTATTTAGGGAGTTGACCGTACCTGTGCCGGATGCTAAGGGCATTTATATCGTGACTTTTTGGGTCGGTCAGGAACAGCGCCAAATAAAGATCGTAAAAAATTAATATGAAAAATACTTGAAAAATTTAGCACAACATATTAAAACAATTCTATATTTGTTCTATCGTATGAGAATCAACCACTCATAGATCTGTGATTTACCTAATCACAAACTGTTATTCCTGAGAGATTTTAATTAGAGCCTAGTGAGCTATATCTGACAATTGGAACGGTCAGTATTATAGTTCAAAATTATTGATTAGAGTTCTGGAGCTAGTGATGAAACGTGTCCCTCCTTACCTCTTCTCATTCAAGTTTGGTAATTAACTATTTCAATACCCTCTATGTCTTGATACGCATAGAGGCGCCTTAACATTTTTAACTCTAATTAAAAGTATCTCATGATGAAAGCGAGTTTTACTCATTATTTAAAGATTAAATGGCGGTACATACTACCGCTGTTATGCTTCGGTATGCTGGCCACACAGTCCGCATATGCCGACGAATGCACTCCTGATTTGAAAAATGCCATACTGGAATTGACCTGCGATGGCTATTTATCAATTGACATACCCGGTTACCCAAATGTAAAAATGAAAGCTACTCCTGTGGATGTAGATGGCAATTGTCTATACGGGACTGAGACCAGTTTTCAGTCACTTCCTGCACCTCATGCTACTGGTACTTGGTGTCCGGATACAGAGATGACACTGGAAGTAACATGTCCCGGATCTGGCTTGGCCACCATCGTGGCCGGCAATTTGCCCGATTGGGATGTGATGGCCGGAACAGGAGCAGGAAAATATAGATGGAATACTGCAACCTCTAGTTGGGTAAAATTTGCCACCTATAACAATGGCGGGTCGCTTGCACTGGAAGTAGTTCAAAGAGAAGATCCGTGGTGTCCACTATCCGAGGATGGCAAGATTTGGGTCAAATTGGATGGTAGTGTGTTAGACAAATGTGCCGGTGCAACCTATTCTGTAACCCAGGAAGGAGGACCAACTAAAACAGCACTTCTCGGACAAACCATAGAATTCAATGGATTGGCTGCGGGCACGTATAAATTTACTGCAACAGTGGACACGTATTCGTGCCCTTGTGGGATGAGTATAAGTCCATCAATGGTCTCAGCGACATTAGTACGGCGCACAGGGACTACTACCTCGATGGCATGTGTGGCAGAAGTCAACTTGTCCCTGAGTCAAGCATGTAAAGCAACCCTTGAAGTTGGTGATGTCCTACTAGGCGTCAATGACCCTTGTATGGTAGCAATGGTAGATAGTCTTATCGTGAGAGATCCCAATGACCCATTTGGGTCACCGTTGGCGACTGGATCAGGATCTCCTATGGGACTCATAACCATCGACAATGCTGAGCAATATGTCGGCAAGCAACTGATCGTAGAGGTTTATAGTACGGACTTGGGCAACTACTGCTGGGGCTATGTGAACATTGAAGATAAATCTGCACCTGTTGTAACGTGTCAGGAAGATCCTTTGATGCGCATCACTTGTTTGGAATATGATGGTACTCCACAACGCACCTTAGCAGGCTTAGTATATGATTGTAGTGATTTTGATGTCAATATTATATCCGAAAATCTCGTTGATCGCTGTACAGATCTCGATGATATTGTACTTCGTAAAGTGATTGTAAGGTACAATGCCACGGACGTTTTTGGCAATCAATCCGAGACATGTACGGACACCTTAGAGGTGCTAAGATTTGATACCTTGCCAGGCAATGGAATATTGGATATACCCGGAACAATATGGATGCCACCCAATTTTGTTCTTGATCCTCGTCCCGGACCTGACTACAATGAGGTAAATCCTCTACGTTGTGTAAGAGCTCCTGAAGAAAGTTATATTAGGGAGTTTTCCGGCACCAACCGTCCGGAGCCGGCTCCGGTGGATATTGCTACATCACATAATATAGGTGGCACAGGGTATCCCGTATTGCATTGGAGGGATTCCAACGGCACTCCAAGACAAACTCCACTACTTCCGCTAAACTATGCAGAAGCCGACAATGCCTACCAAACCATAGTGGATGAAAATCTAACGAATTGCAGCATTGGAGTTCAATATGAGGATCTTGTTTTTCAGTTTGGATGCAAAACCAAAATTCTTAGACAATGGTATTTATATGAATGGTCTTGTGAAGGAGAACAAAGAAGAGATCTGGGATTACAGGAAATCATCATCATGGACTTTGAGGCTCCCGAGTTCAAGAATCTGGTTCCTGATTTGACATATTCTGTTGGAGCATTCAATTGTTCTCGCATCTTGGATATTCAGTTTCCGGATGTAATGGATAATTGTGATGACAATATTCCTATTACAGCGGCAATTTATGATCAGGATTGGAATCTGATTGGACCTTCTCTTAATCCTGTGACGGGACTTGTAAATGACTATTTTGACTTCCCGATTGGATGGACTTATGTAGTATATACAGCGATAGATGGTTGTGACAATATATCTAGAGATACAGCATCTGTTCATGTTATTGATGAGACGCCGCCTGTCGTGATTTGTAAAGAGTTTTTGGCTGTTGGTCTTTCAACAGATGGTACAGTAAGGGTTCCGGAGTATGCTTTTGACAATGGTTCTTACGATGATTGTGGATTAGAGAGCACTTGTGTAGTACGAATGGATGATTTGGATCTCCTCAATAGCTTAGATTCAGATGGAGATGGAAAAGTATTGTTTAGTGTGTTTAGTCAATATATGGCAGCTTGTGGAAGAGATTATTCTGCCTATGCCTTTCAAGACTCTGATGGAAAGTATTATATCAGTACGACGACGATCTGTACACCATATGTAGAATTCTGTTGTGCAGACAATGAAGGAGAAAATCCGGCTGATATCATGGTTGTGTTTAGAGCCACGGATATCAATGGCAATGTCAATAGTTGTATGGTATTTGTTGACTTACAGGACAAGCAAGTTCCTGAAATCACTTGCTTGCCGGATATTTGGATAGATTGTGATTTTGACTTGCCTGCATTTGAAAGTTCCTATGCGGATATGACAGATGATCCATTGAGTGCTTACTTTGGAGATATCGTGGAGCAGAATGACCAAAAGGCTTTTGGAATTCCTGAAAAGTATATCCTTAGGGGTGCCGGTTATGGTTATACGGATCTGTCCCGATTTGTAGATGGTGTTTATTACGACAACTGCAAAGCTCCGACGATTCCGGTGACGATTGAGTCCGATATTGACAATTGTGGATTTGGATACATTAAGAGGACTTACTATGCTACAGATGGTGACAACAGAAGTCAGACATGTGTACAGTATATATACATATTTAGAGAGGCTATTGATGAGGCTTCGATCATATGGCCCGAGGATGTAACTCTCAATAATTGCGCTATCCCCGAAGAACTTGTCAATGAGAGCTTTGGAGAACCTATAGTAACAGGTGATAAATGTAGCTTATTGGGTATCTCACAAGAAAATCAGATATACACATTCAATACAACAGATCAGGCTTCTGATGCTTGCTTCAAGATCGTAAGAACTTGGACGATCATCGATTGGTGTCAGTCAACGAGTGACGCAGGACAACCATATCAGATAGGAAGACATGTACAGATCATCAAGGTGAATGATCCCGTCGGACCAACGATCACATGTGATGATGACATTACAAAAACTACAATCGACTGCTATGAGGATTTGGTACAATTTGGGGCTAGCGCCACTGATGATTGTACTGATGGCAATGACTTGTTGTGGACTGCTCGATTAGAGATATTGAATAACGATGGTACGATTCAGAGCTTTGTTCTTCTTGATGAGACTGATATCGTTGAAGATGGCAATGGCAATGTCACCTATACGACTACCTTACCGATCGGTACGCACCGTATCATCTGGTCTGTGACAGATCGTTGTGGCAATATAGAGAGCTGTACGCAGGAGGCTACTATTATCAATAACAAGAAGCCTACACCTCTAGCCCTCAATGTATCAACGGCATTGATGAATACCAATGGTATGGTGGAAGTATGGGCTATTGATTTCAATCTGAAGAGTACTCACCCATGCTATGACGATAATATACTACAGTATGCCATTAGTTTGCAGGGTGCAGGATTTGCAGCAGCGACAAGTAATCTTACGTTTGATTGTAACAGTGCCATTAATAATTATCTTGACTTTTATGTCTTCTTAGTAACTCCAAGTGGAGACACTTTATATGACTTTACAACTGTTCAGTTGAGAGTTAAGGATGATGGTATTTGTGACAATGAGCGTCCCGCCACTTCCGGTACAGGGGCCTCTGCTTTGATTACCGGAACGATACTTACTGCACAAGCAGTCAGTGTTCCAAATATTGAAGTTGGGTTGCTGGGTGGCAATCAAGGTGCGTCTGCTCTTGATGAAGTGATCACTGATGCCAAAGGAGGCTATGTATTTCCTGCCATGCCAATGGGAGGAGAGTATGTGATCAATCCTAGCAGTAGCGATGACTACCTTAATGGTGTAACAACTTTGGATCTTGTGTTGATCCAGAGATATGTACTGGGTATTTATGATATTGAGTCTCCCTATCAATTGATTGCGGCTGATATCAATAAGGACAAGGATATTTCAGCACTGGATTTGGTAGAATTGAGAAGTGTGATTCTTGGATTTTCGAAGGAATTCTCCAATAACAAGTCTTGGAGATTTGTAGATGCAGCATATGAATTTAGAGATGCCAAGGATCCGTTAAGTGAGGACTTCCCTGAAACCTATGAGATCTCAGCGCTCGAATCAAATATGAATATTGACTTCATCGGTTTAAAAGTCGGAGATGTCAATGGTTCTGTCGATGCAGCCAGCGTTATCTCAACGTCTCGATCTACTCATGCTTTGGTGGCGTCAGATGCTTCTTTTAGAAGAGGAGAAACAGTTGCCATGGAGATTGCATCAGACCGAAGTATTCAGGTGTCAGGGACACAGTTTACGCTATCATTTGATGTTCAGAAACTACGATTTGTAGGTATAGAAGCAGGTGAACTTTCCATTAGTGCGGAGCATTTGGGTACACAACAATTGTCACAAGGGATGTTGTCTGTGAGTTGGAGTGATGTTCAGGATATTGCCCTTGACAATGGAGATGTTCTATTTACTGCATTGTTTGAAGCGAGAAGTGCCGGAACACTTGCCGAAAGTGTAACGATCAATTCTACTCAAGCTCGAGCAGAGATTTATGATGCTTCTTACAATACATCAGATCTAATCTTGAATTTTGAAAAAGATGATATACAAAATGGTTTTGCACTGTATCAGAACACACCAAATCCATTTGCAGATCAAACTCGTATTGCGTTCTACTTGCCCAAGGCGTCAGCTGCTACACTGACGATATATGATGTGACGGGTAAAACGCTACGCACATACACAGGCTCTTTCGACAAAGGCAACAACTACATATCAGTAAATAACGGTGAATTGGCAGGAACGGGCGTAATGTACTATACGCTTGCGACTGACGAGTATACGGATACTAAGCGTATGGTTGTATTGAAATAGGAAAATTACAACGCTTAACAAGAGTTTACTGTTTTTGGGATGAGGATTCCCCTCCATTAAGTTGGAGGGGGCCTTTTTCGTTTTGGTCTTTTCGAATTGAAGCAGGATGTCAATTCTTATCATGATAGATGAAAAATGCTATGATTGCGAACTTATTTTAGCGTTCTTGTTTTTAATACATGATGGGTAGATTATTGGCTATAGATTATGGAGGTAAGCGATGTGGTATGGCATGGACAGACCCATTGCAAATCTCAATCAACCCGCTTCCCACCGTCACTACCGAACATTTTGAGGAGACATTGGAGGTCATTCTGGAAAGGGAAGAAGTAAGTGATGTAGTGTTTGGATTGCCGACACATACAGATGGAACGATTACTTCTATTGGTGTCAGAGTTCAAGCTATTGTGGGCCGTTTTGGTAGCCGATTTTCGAATATCAAGTTTCATTTCATCGACGAGTCGTTTACTTCCCGGCGAGCTGTTGCTCACATGGTAAAGATGGGAACAAAGAAAAAGAAAAGAAGACAGAAGGAATCAATAGATCAAATGAGCGCAGTCCTTATATTGCGTGATTTTTTAAATAGTATATGATATTGCCCATAATGGCCTATGGCCAACCCGTATTAAAACGCGTAGCGAGCCCTATAGATCAGGAGATGGATGGACTATCCGGATTGATTGATGATATGTGGGAGACGATGTACAATGCCAAAGGTATAGGCTTGGCCGCGCCTCAGATCGGAAGATCTATTCGCTTGTTTGTTGTGGATACTATTCAGATAGAAGACATGCAAGAAGAAGGTATCAAGCAAGTTTTCATCAATGCAGATGTGGTGGAGGAATCCGGTGATTTTTGGTCGTACGAAGAGGGCTGTTTGAGTATTCCTAAGATCAATGAAGATGTAGAACGACCGGAGCAAATAACTTTGCGATATCTGGATGGGGGATTTGTCCAACATGTTAGGACTTTTGAAGGGATGAATGCTCGTGTGATACAGCATGAATATGACCACATTGATGGTATTTTATTCACGGATTTGCTCAAACCATTAAAGCGACGTTTGTTAAGTCGAAAACTTGATAACATAAGAAAGGGCAAAATCGAGGCGGACTACAAAATGAAGTTTAAGTTATAGTAACTTGTTAAGAATAGGGTTGTAGTGCTATCGGAGCAGCTAGTAACTCATCGGGAATCCCAAAAGCATCTACAAGCGTATCGACATATGGTCTGATGTCTTGGATAAGTTTGGTTATTATCTTTCTTATCGCTTTGGACTGGCTACCATCCATATAATCATTCTCTAAATACCAACCGCGATGTTGATATATGGTAGTCAATCCATAGAGTTGATAGAGCTTGGTAAGAATATTCATAAGCTGGGGTTGTACAGATGTGGATAGAGCCTTACGGAATTGGACTATAGTGATATCGTCTATATATGCATCGGCCATATCTACCATGTGAATCTGTGTTTTGAGCATCACTTGCAATGTATCTATTCTTCGCTTTAGATATTTGCGAATACGGTCACTTAGACTCATGAGTAGCTTCTCATGACGATAGTGGATGGTCTCCTCTATAAAATCATATGACGTAAGATGGTAGAAGTCTGTATTGCGCTTATTGATCGGATTATACTCGCTGATCGTATGCCCCAGTTTCTTAAATATAAATGATAAAACCGCTCGGGTATTATCATCATGAAGCGATTGTTTGAATTGAGTTAAGACACCTTTTGCTACTAATTGCATCAATACTGTATTGTCTCCTTCAAATGTGGTGAAGATGTCGGAGTCTGCCTTCAGTGCGGCGAATTGATTTTCAACCAGATATCCCTTGCCGCCACATGCTTCTCTACAGATCTGTATGGTCTCTGTCGCAAACCAAGACGTTTTGGACTTCAATCCTGCTGCTATGGTCTCTGTCTTGCGTCTTACAATGGGATCTTGAGATATAGATAGCTTGACCAGATCTTGCAATGCAAAATGAAATGCGTATGACGAAGCCAATCTGGGTATAAGCCTATTCATATGTGTAGGGTAATCCATGATCAGATGCTCGCTATGTTCATCTCTGCCAAACTGTCTTCTGCGGAGTGCATAGTGAATCGCAATCGCCAAGGCTTTTTGCTTGCACTTATTGAGGCCAGTCCTACAGATATTCGGCCAGTTACTAATGCTCCAAGCATGGTAAAAAATCGCTTAGAGGGGTTCTCTATGGTGCTCTCATATTGTCCTTGATCGTTGATGTTTCCAAAACGGTTTAATAGATTCTCTCTAGGCACACGTATATGATCAAACCAT
>JAJRXG010000204.1 GCA_024276375.1 Bacteroidota bacterium
ATCCCAGTACTCTTCAACAAAGCGAGGTCGGTTCGGTTGCATTTCAAACTTCTTCCAATAGAAAGCAATGGTGGCCGAGTTGAATAATGTACCGTAAAGTTCCTTGTATTTCCTGTTGCGCTCTGTTGTCCCTAATTGATTAAAATTGAAGATGTTCGCACCGAAAATAAAATCGTGCGAAAGTTGCTCTACCTTTACTTCGGTGCCCTTCGGCACACCTTTCAATTGGCAAATCGCATCTGCTTTTCGGTATTGGTCGATATCACGGTCAATTTTTGTCTGGACTTCAGGATTCCAATGTTCCCAGTAGGCATCGCTCATTACTTTATTCTTGTTCGCTCTAATATCGGATTTTTGCTTTTTGCACCGGAGTGATACATTGGCCGGTAATTGATACAGAAAAGAAAATAGTAAAAAAATGAAAATCGTTTTTGGCTTCATAATATTATAAATTTTGTCTAAATACATTCAATCTTGGCAAACTACTCATGATGAACTATGGCGCGAAAAATATTAGTTTTAAATAGTGTTAATATTTTGTGCTTATGTCAACAAGACAACGAAAGCCAACCAAAACTGGGCTGGCTTTCGTTTATCCAATATTACTAATTTAATTTTTATTAAGATTAATACCCCGGATTTTGATCAGCTTCGGTCATTCCATCATTGTTCTGAATCTCTTCGGGAGGAATCGGATAAAAAGTGCTTACATCGTTGTAAGTCTGTCCTGGATAAGCTGCCTCAATGGCCTGTTTAATGGTATTTGTTCTTTTCAGATCAAACCAACGTTTACCAGGCTCAAGCATAAATTCATAGGCCCTCTCGATCAAAACAGCATCCCTGAATGTTTGCTGAGTCCAACCTGAGGAAGGATAGTCTATAGGCGAAACTGTAGCTACATCGTATCCATATGCTCTTCTTTTAACCATATTGAGCTTTTCAATAGCATCGGCATCCGGCCCACCAGCCGCCTGAGAACTGGCTTCTGCATAGATCAACAGCATATCAGAAAGACGGTATATCGGTAGGTCATTTCCATGTGACGCCCCCCATCCGGGAGCATCAAAATCTCTGTATTTTCTAAACATAGGCCAAACACCACCGAAGCGGATATCTATAACCTCTCCCGTAGCGGGATCCGTCCAAAAGGAATATGTAGTCCAATCCTTTCTCAGATCGGCATCATCCCAGTTGGCCACATGCGGACAGTCAGTGTTCACTAAGTATCCGCTCCAGCCAGAACCACCGGTAGTATAATTCGTCCTCGTAGATGGTCCGGAAAATTTTGGCTCCCACGTACCTAATCCGTTAACTGAGTTTGTGAATTTAAAAGAGAGAATCTCTTCAGAGTGCTCTACTACATAAGGTCCATAGATCTGAATATAATCCTCTGAAGTTGCTACAGATACAAGATTATATTTAGCACTGTTGATCACCTCATTTGCTATTTCCTTTGCTTCACGCCATTTTCCCTGCGTAAGATATACATCCGCAAGCATGGCTTTTGCTATCCATTTGGATCCTCTACCTACATCGGCTGCACCCCAACTGTCCACACCTTTTTGTTCTGCTTCTTGAAGATCCGATTCGATCTGCGCGTATACTTCAGCTTCGGACATCCTTGGTGCATTCAACACTTCTTCTGTCAAACTCGTAACTTCTCTCAATCTCAATGGCACCGGGCCATACAAACGTACCAAGTAATAATAATTCCAGGCCCGTACAAATTTTGCTTCCGCGATAAGGGCTTCACGTTCTGATTCCCTTGACTCCGGAAGTGATATTAAATCAGCTCTGTCTATGACAGTATTGCATCTTCCAATACTCTGATAGAAAGAATTCCACCCATTATAACTTCGTGTGATATTTGTTGAATTAAGCGGTTTTGTATAATCAGAGACAGGCGCCCAGCTGCCGCGAGTAGTAACGTTGTCCGCCCGGCCATTGGTCATCGTCCAAACTAATCTCATATTTCCGTCTTTCATGCTTGAATAAGCCGACTTCAATGCCGCAGTAGCACCATTGATATCATTAAAAATGGTCTCCGGTACCAGTATGGTGAATGGCTCTTCCGTGAGAAAATCCCCACAAGAAAAAGTAATCGCTGAGAATACTGATATTATAATAATTGATTTGATATTTCGTTTCATAATTAAGTTGTTTGTAATCTTAAAATCCAAATTTTACACCAACGATGTATGTTTTGCTAGTAGGATAAGCACCTTGGTCAACTCCTAAGCGCGTACGACTCGTGACACTACCCCCATTATAAACACTGACCTCTGGGTCATATCCCGTATAATCTGTGATCGTTACCAAGTTGTCAGCACTTACAAATACCTGTGTATTGCGCAGCCAAGATATTTTCTGTATTGGCAAGTCATAAGAGAGCCTGATATTTTTCAGTCTGATATAGCTGGCATCCTCTATGAATCGGTCTGATCCACTTTCCATGTTATTTCTGGATGTAAACAATGCTCCATAGGCGGGATTTGGGTTGGAACCATCTTTTTTCCAACGGTTATTATAGTAATCCAATGATGGATTTGCGCCCCGATACATACCTTCAATAGAGAAAAAACTGGTAGAGTTTATTACCTGAGCACCCGCAACTCCCTGTAAAAACATGGATAAATTAAATCCTTTCCAGGAAAATTTATTGGTAATACCATAAAAAACATCTGGCCCTGGATCACCCAAAATTTCTTTATCTGCATCATTGATCGTACCATCTTGATTAGTATCAACATAGGTAATGGCTCCGTTTTCATCATAACCACTTTCCCGAAACGTCCAAAAGGCCCCCAGAGGGTATCCTTCTCTTATTATGTTCATCTGCCCCATCTGTTGTTCGAGTGCATCCCCGAAAATATCGGATCCGCCAGCCAGCTCTAATACCTCATTTTTGTTATAGCTGATATTAGCATTAACTCCCCACCTGAAACCACCTTCAATAATCTGTACATCAGCTGCAAACTCAAAACCCTGATTCCGGATACTTCCTATGTTTTGAACAATGCTGGTAAAACCAGTTGAAGGCGATAGGGGTACAAATGCCAGAAGATCTTCTGTGGTCTTACTGTAGTATTCCGCAGTGAACATAAACCGATCTTCAAGAAACCCAAAGTCCAATCCTAAGTTAGTCGAGATGGAGGTCTCCCATTTCAATTCATTGTTGGCTAAATTATTTGCTCGCAGAGCCACTGAAGGAGTTTCACCAAACAATGAGGTCAATGTACCAAAGGTAGCTAGGGACTGGTAGGATGCAAAATTCTGATTGCCTGTCTTTCCCCAACTTAGCCTTAGTTTCAGATTAGAAAATACACCCAAGTTCTGAATGAACGGTTCGTTCGACATCCGCCAAGCAAAAGCTGCAGATGGAAACATTGCCCACTTATTGTCCACTCCGAATTTGGAAGACCCGTCCATTCTCGCAGATACTGTAATCAGATATTTATCCTTGAATCCATAATTTATCCTTCCCATATAGGAAGCAATGGAAGATTCTGTACCGGCAGAAGTACTAGCCGGATTCTGATTTTCAGCAAGATCAATCAAATTATACCCGAGTGCATCGGTGAAAAACCCAGAACCACCTGCTCTGAGACTACTTGTTTTGGCATAAGTCCATTCAAAAAGACCTGTTACGTCCAGGTTGTGATCGCCAAGATCTTTTTTATAGTTAAGAATGTTCTGATTCGTATAAAATTGATTAAAGCGTTTATCTACTAAAGCAGTTCCCAAAGAACCAGGATTCGTTGTTGGGTCATAAAAATTGCCCTCAGTGGTTTGGTTATCTACGCCAAGCAGCACCGTTAGCGAAAGATCTTCAATAAAATTATACCGCATAGAGACATTTCCGAGAATTCTTGTACTGGTGCTATTGTTATCGACTTGTTCTAGTGCAGCAAGTGGATTGGGAAAGTTAATCGATGCTTCAGGAAAAAACTCACTAGGAATAGTATATTCTCCATCCGCATCCCTTGGCGGCATAAACGGTATCATAGCTTGAGCATTCAGCAGACCTCCAGTTTGACCACCATCCGGAGTAATATCTCTCCTCGATACTCCTATCATCATGTTTGAAGAAATATTAAATTTGTTGCTCACGTCCGAATTGAGATTTAATCTAAGCGATCCTCGTGAAAATCCAGAGCCCTTTATGATACCAGTCTGATCAAAATAATTCATCATTACATTATAGGTAGTCTTGTCTGACGAACCAAAGGTGCTGAAATCATAATTTTGCACCGGGGCATTTTGCAGTACAATATTCTGCCAATCATACGTCGGCATATTATCAACTTCCTGTTGCGTAAAAATTGGAGCATTCCCAGAGTTGATTTCTCTTTCATTAATCATCTCCGCATATTGAGGCCCATTGGCCATGTTAATAATATTTGTTGCTTTGGATACACCATAATAGGTGCTGAAGTCCACTCCAGAACTGACTTTACCTCCACCGGATTTGGTTGTGATCAATACCACGCCATTTGCCCCCCGCGATCCATATATAGCCGTGGACGAAGCATCTTTAAGGATCTCAATGCTGCTAATATCATTGGGGTTGATTTGTGATAGTCCGTTTGCGATCGGAACACCATCTATAACATATAATGGAGCGCTGCTAGCAGATAAGGTTGAAACGCCCCGGATGACAACATTTATATCGCGACCGGGTGCTCCTGATTGTTGCGAAACATGAACACCGGCTGCTTGCCCCTGTAAACCTTCTGCTAATCCGGTAAGCACCTGATTCTTCATCTGATCAGTCTCAAGTGATGATAAGGCACCAGTCAGGTCACTTTTCTTAGCAGTACCATAACCAATCACCACAATTTCATCAAGAACTCTATTGTCTGGATCAAGTACCAGATCAATTACAGTCCTGTTGCCTACCACAACTTCTTGGGAAATATAACCAATGGATGAAAATACTAATATTGACTCGGATCCCGGAACTTTCACGGAGTACTTGCCATCTACATCGGTAACCGATCCAGAATTAGATCCTTTTATTAATACATTAACACCGGGTATCCCAGCTTCATCGTCCAAGGAAGTAACCGTACCTGTCACTATACCCTGCGCAACCGAAAACTGGGATATGAATAATAGCCCAACCATCACAAGCAACGATAAATTTGCCTTTTTGTTAATTTTATTCATACTTGATCTATTTTATATTGTAAAACAAATTTTATAATGCAATAATAAGAAATGTTTTTAGAACAGCCAAATAAATCGAATCAAAAAAAACATTAATCAAAAAAGTCTCATTTTAGTATTGCGCTTTACTCAAAACACCAATTAGCGCAGACAAAATATGAACTTATCATCTGAATTTATTCGAGAGCAACTAACTCACTCATAATTTAATATGTTGTTAATCAAATATTTAAGGCTTGCAACTGAGCTAATAAGTGGACTATTCGATTTTTTGAGAGAGAGGTCTGAAAGTTGAGTTATATCATTCTTATATAGATATAGATATTCTTAAAAAGAAAAATATCTTATATTTGGGAAAGTAAAAATATTAATCATAATTTTACAATATAAAATATAGAAGTTAAATTTATCGCTATGGACAGATGTTTAAACATATTGTTCTTCGGAACGATTATTAAATTGGTAAACAATACACGTGGTCTTGTGCCATGGCAAGTTGTTCATGTTGAGCAAATCAACCATGACTTTTTGTTTACTGCCAATATATTCATGCAAGCAAGATTTGATACTCCCGAGAAAATTAGTCAGGAATTGTGACAATTGATCGATTACAACTTGGTGGACAAGATCCAAAGAATAAATGAAGCCTTAAACATAAACGGGATGAAGTGTTGTATATCAATTTAAAGGTTTTTACGGCAAATACAATGTGACCCTTACTGATAAAAAAGGAGAACTAATTCATCAAGGTCAAACAAGTTCTTTCACAATTAAAATAGCAATCAATTGAGCATCAGATCACGTATATTCAGGAAGTATTCTAAAAGGTCATCCTATAAATGGGAATTGGTAGTTTTGCTTTGGTGTTCTTTTTTTCTCCATCAAGGTGATCGACAAATATTCAATGTCGTTATCCCTTTAATTAAGGAGGATCTTCTTCTTACGGACATCCAACTTGGACTGATAGCTACAATATTTACTTTGGTTTATGGTATATGTGTTCCCTTTGCCGGATATGCAGGGGATGCGCTGAGACGCAAATGGATTGTCTTTTTCAGCTTGATAATTTTTAGCATAGGAACTATGTTTACAGGAATAGCAAGTGGCATGTTTATGCTTGTCATTTTCAGGGGTATTACAACGGGAGGGGGCGAGGCTTTTTACTATCCTGCGGCTAACTCCTTATTAGCGCAATTTCATCATAAGACTCGCGCGATGGCCATGTCGATCCATCAAACCGCCTTGTACATAGGCATTACAGCAAGTGGTTTTCTTGCAGGTTTTATTGCAGAACATTATGGTTGGCGAATGACATTCTTGTCTTTTGGATCTGCAGGAATAGTTTTGTCAATAATTATTGCTTTCCGTCTGATGGACTCAGAGCAAGATAAAACTGAAGATACTCCACAAAAAATATTGCCTGTTAAAAGTGTGTTGAAACACATTCTCAGGAAAAAAACGGTGTGGACACTTTGTCTGGCATTTGGGGCAATGGTTTTTGTTAATATCGGTTATGTAACCTGGATGCCTACTTTTCTTTATGAAAAATTTAATCTGTCGATTACAAATGCCGGATTTTCTTCTATGTTTTATCACCATGTTTTTGCATTTGCTGGCGTCTTGATTGGCGCCAAGCTTTCTGATCATTTTGCTCCTAAAAGAAAGACGATAAGAATGGAATTCGAAATTGCAGGGCTATTGCTTGGCGCACCATTCATTTTTTTGATGGGTTCAACCGGACAATTATGGCTGTGTTATCTTGGACTTGCCTTTTTTGGATTTTTTAGGGGTATTTATGATTCCAATTTGTTTGCCGCCTTATTTGATGTGATAGAACCCAGATACCGGGCGTCATCTGTTGGACTGATGCTTTCTTTCGCTTTTATAGTTGGTGCTTTCGCACCGTTGATTTTAGGCTGGGTAAAAACCGTGGGCAGCTTCGATTCTGGGATAACTTCTCTTGGCTATTTTTATGTTTTCGGGTCTATTTGCATATATATAGGATTAACAACATACTTCCAAAAAGATTTCGTATCCGATAAAGAAACAAATCAAACAAAACTAGCTAAATCACAAAGGCAATGATACAGGTTATACACAGGGCTCTCGATATTATAGAATACATTGGCAAAGATAAAGATCATGAACACATGCTCAGCGAGATTGCCAATCATTTAGGCCTAAACCATGGTACTTGTGCCAATATCATAAAAACACTCGTTACCAGAAATTATCTGGAGCAAGTGGGTAAAAAACGGGGATATAAGCTTGGATTCCAAATATTCAACCTGACTGGTTGCTTTGCTTATCATAAAGATCTGATTGACGCCTCAAGGTCAGCCATGAAGAGATTTACTAAGGAGCTGAATGAAGGTTCAATACTGTCAATTGTAAAAGATGATGTGCGAGTTATTATTTATGAAGAAAAAGCAAAAAATGAACTTCAAGTAAATGTTTATCCAGAGAAGCCAATATATTCTACTTCTACGGGACGTATGATGCTCGCCCATTATGATTCCGAAGAGCTTGAAGTATTCGTACAGAGATATGGTTTACCAAAACCTGATGTATGGCCAGAAGTGGAGGATATTGAGGATCTTAAACTTGAACTTAAAAGGATTAGAAAAAAAGAAATTTGTTTTCAGGTATCCAAATATCACATTTGCGGAATTGCAGTACCCATTTATAATAACGAAGAGGCAGTAGCCTCCTTGGGTACATATTTACCAGTAAATCGATTTAGCGGAGTGAAAAAACAGCAAATTATTGAAAGTTTAATTGAAGCAGGTAAGTTGATCAACCAACATATTAAAGAAATTGTATCTGCAAAAGACATTATTCATGAAAATCATTGATATAAGATCAAGATGTATAGCAATACCTCTAAACGCTCAGTTGAGGCACAATACCGGTGTACACCCCGGCTATTTTCTAAGAACTATTCTTGAGATTATCACGGACGAAGGTATAGTAGGGCTTGGTGAAGTTGGCGGCGGAGATCAGCGAGCAGCATTACAAAAATTAAAGTTACGCATAGTCGGTCAGGATCCTTTCCATCTTGAAAACATAAAAATGAAAGTATTGAGGAGCATATATTATTTATCCAATGCCAAGTTGTACGCAGCTATTGAAATGGCTTGTCTAGATATTCAGGGCAAAGTACTAAATCGCCCTATGAGTGATCTCCTCGGAGGGAAAATTCGTGATGAAATCCCGTTTATAGCCTATTTATTTTGGCGATATGACCGCCCCGGAGGTGGTCATGATACTCGTGCAGAAGATCTGGCAGATTTATGTGAGGAGCTTCATGAAACGCTTGGCGTAAAATCGATGAAACTGAAAGCAGGCGTCATGAATCCTTTAGAAGAAGCTCGTGTATTGCGACTTTGCAGGGAGCGACTTGGAGACGACTATGGCCTGAGAATTGATCCTAATGGAGTATGGTCAGTATCAACAGCTGTGAGAGTAGGACAATACTTAGAGGAACTCCATCCTGAGTATTTTGAAGACCCTTCTTGGGGACTAGAGGGCAATGCTGCCGTCAGAAAAAAAATAAGAATACCTATCGCCACTAACATGTATCCCAATAAATTTGATGACCTTGGACCATCTATCCGTATGGGTGCAGTTGATATTATTCTTACTGATTTGCATTACTGGGAAGGGCCAAGAGGGGTGAAAGATCTCGTTGCTGTTTGCAGAACTTTCAACTTGGGAGTAGCGATGCACAGTGGAGCTGAATTTGGCGTCGAAATGGCAGCTATGCTTCATACTGCTGCAAGTATACCAACTATGACATTTGCCGGCGATGCCCATTACCATTACCTAACCGATGACATAATAGAAGGAGGATTAATGCAGTATAAGAATGGTTCGATCAAAGTTCCGAAAGGAGCTGGCTTGGGCGTTTCGCTGGATGAAGATAAAATGAAACATTATGAAAAATATTATGAAGAAAAAGGGGATTACTATGCGCGCTTTCACCAAGATCCTTACAGACCCGATTGGTATCCAGTAGTGGGTGGGATTTGATACCCACACATTGAACAACATGTCACATTCTGAACGATATGGATACAGAGTTTAACATTTTATTGAAGGATTTAGATTTTCCTGAAGGGCCTTGCTTTGACGCTAAAGGCAGGCTTTGGTGTACAGAAATACTTAGCGGAAATCTGGTTTGCTATGATCAAGGGGAAATTTATTGTTATCATGTAGGTGAAAAAGTAAATGGCGCTGCAATTGATGGGAGAGATCATGTATGGTTTACCGACTCTGAAAAAAACTTGATAGGGGTATTAAATCCGGAAAACGGCCAGAAAGAAATCGTATGTGACAATGTTGGTGGCTATCCACTGAACAGACCCAATGATCTCGCTTTCGATTCTTTTGGGAATTTAATTGTAAGCTGTCATGGTGATGGACGATCTAAGCCAACTGGAAGTCTGATAGTCCTTGATAAAAATAATAATGCTAAAACTATTTTGAAACATAAATATTTTCCAAACGGAATAGCGTTCTCCCGTGATTGTACGTTTTTCATTTATTCAGAAACATATAATCAGCAACTCTGGAAAGCTTGGTGGGATATGGAAAAGAAAGTAGTTACTCGAGAACAGCCCTTTGCAAAAAGTGATGGTCCAATAGGCCCGGACGGTATTGCTTTCGACGATCTGGGCTATTTGTATGTAACTGTATTTGATCAATCTAAAATTGATATCATCGATCCTCAAGGAAATATAACTGACGATATACCTCTTTCTTATCAACGTCCGACGAGCTGTGCATTTGATCCATTAGGGAAACTGGGGTTGATCGTTACAGAAGCTCAGGAAGGGCTCTTAATTAGTATCAATACAAAGTCGAAAGGGGAGAAAATATTCAAACGAGATTATGAAAAAGATTAAGGAACTTTTTAATCTGAAAGGGAAAAATGCGCTTGTTACCGGATCAAGCCGCGGGATTGGTAAGGGTATTGCTCTGGGATTGGCCGAATACGGTGCCAATGTAATGGTTCACCACTACGATTCGAAAAGGGATCACGCAGAACAAACCCTCAATGAAATAAATGCCTTTGGAGTAAAATCTGGTTTGGTTTTTGCAGACCTTACAGATCGGCACGCTGCTGACTTAATATATAATGCCAGCAGAGATATTTTTAAGGGAATAGATATTCTAGTGCTGAACGCATCAATACAAGTTCGAGATCCATGGGATCAGATAACATATAATGATTTTCGCAGGCAGACAGATATTAATATTGGCAGTACCATTTGGTTGATCCAGAAGTTTGTTCCATATATGAAACGAAATAACTGGGGTCGTGTGATTACCATAGGTAGTGTACAGCAACATCGGCCTCATCCGGAAATGTTAGTCTATTCTGCTACAAAAATGGCAATGATTAATATGGTAAGGTCACTGTCTCCATCTTTTGGGAAGAGTGGTATAACGATAAATAATATAGCTCCAGGAGTTATTCTAACCAATAGAAATAAACAAGCGCTAAGCAATGATCAATACGCAAAGCATGTATTGAACAAAATACCTGTAGGATATTTTGGTGAATCCAATGATTGTGCAGGTTTGGCGATCCTTTTGAGTTCTGATGCAGGTAGATATATTACAGGTTCAGATCTTTTGGTCGATGGAGGGATGAACGTCTCTCAATAAAAATATTTAAAATTTAACATTAGTATAAAAATAACAAAATTATGAGTGTAAATCAATATAAGAAAGAGATCGGGATGATGAATCTTGAGGATTTGATAAAAAAACGGGAGTCTATTTCAACAGCAACATTCCCCATTCCGGAAAAAGAGTTGCTTCATCGGTATGAGCAGTTATATACAGGAGCTGTAAATGACGTGATGCGAGAATTTTGTCTCTTAGATCAGGCTTTGCCAGGCAGAATTATACCATTGAGAGAATACAGGACTGTAGCAGGTTTTGCATTTACTATTAAAAGTGCCCCCAATGTCAAAATAAAAGGCGAGATGGAGTTCAGAATACAAATGCTCGATGACATGAAGGAAGATGAGTTTGTAGTTTGGGATACAAGTCGTGATCAAAAGGCAACTCTATGGGGAGGAGTAATGACTGCCACTGCCAAATCGAAGCGCATAAAAGCTGCCTGTATTGATGGTGGAATAAGGGATACACATCAGATACTGGAGGCAGATTTTCCCGTATTTTATGAATATCGAATCTCTAACGGAAGTTTAGGAAGATGCCTCATAACTCACTACCAGATACCCATAAAAATAGGAGAGGCTGTTGTAAAACCGGGAGATGTGATTTTGGGGGACATAGACGGGGTATTGGTTGTGCCAAGGGATATAGCTTATGATGTTCTGTTAAGATCCGAAGAAATAAAGAAAAATGAAGAAAAAATCTTTGGATGGGTTCAAGAAGGACAATCTATTAAAGAAATTTCCAAAAATGGGGGCTATTTTTAGGTGAGAACCTATCTACTGCTATCCCAATGTTGTAGTTGCTCTTAGCCCTTCAGTAATCCTCAACACTAACATACATACTTTAGGGCACACGCACCAAAATTTTTCGCTGCTGATAAACAGTTAGTTATAGATATGAATTTTTAAATAGATAAATGATCATATATGTACCAATATGGAAATCAGAGGATGTTTTATCCCATGTGGATTTGATGCGTTCGCCCTATAAATACTGAACTCGGCCTACTCTTGTGTTCTATTTTTTGTAATATTGTCATGCTCAGGAACATTCCTGATATATATGCAGAAGGGCAGTCATTTAGAGCAAGAATATGAACAAGTGTCGATTGATTTGCATAGCTCATTTGTGACAGTTATCGTCGCTTACACATCGTTGCCCAGAAACCATTAACATATCCTATCTATGAAATTAATAAGAATCGGCCATGCAGGCAATGAACGACCAGGCGTCATCACAGCACAGGGCAAGAGAATAGATGTGAGTGCCTTCGGTGAGGACTATGACGCTGCATTCTTGTCCAGTGATGGTCTTAAAAGATTGAGTAATTGGCTGCAAGAGCATGAGACCTCATGCCCTGAAGTTGACTCCAATGAACGCCTTGGCCCTCCGATAAGCCAAGTATCGAAGATCGTATGTGTGGGTCTCAATTACGCACAACATGCTAAGGAAAGTGGCATGGAAGTACCTTCGGAGCCCGTATTGTTTTTCAAAGCGACGAGTGCTATATGCGGCCCTAATGATGACCTTATCATTCCCAAAGGAGGCGAAAAGACAGACTGGGAAGTAGAAACTGGCAGTTGTCATCGGCAAAAAAGCCAGCTACGTTTCTAAGCATGATGCCATGAAATACATCGCAGGATATGTGTTGCACAACGATTATAGTGAGCGGGCATTTCAGTTGAAACAAGGAGGACAATGGGTAAAAGGTAAAAGCTGCGATACTTTTGCCCCCATCGGACCATTCCTCGCCTGTAAAGAAGAAATCCCAGATCCTCACAACCTAAATCTCTGGCTTAAGGTTAATGGTGAAACCATGCAGGATAGTTCAACCGCTGACTTAATATTCGACATACCACATATTGTGAGTTACATCAGTCGATATATGACCTTATTGCCTGGGGACATCATTTCTACGGGCACACCATTTGGAGTGGGTCTCGGATTAACGCCACCACGTTATATTGTCTCTGGTGATGTCATAGAACTGGGCATTGATGGTCTTGGCATATCGCGACAGCTTGCCAAAGAATACACAACATAGATACACAATTTACAATTGTACAATAGCATGAAACGATATTGTCTAGCATTAGACCTCAAGGACGACAAACGCCTAATCGAAGAATACGAAGACCATCACAAAAAAGTATGGCCTGAAATACTAAAAAGCATAAAAGATGCAGGCATAGAAAGATTAGATATTTATCGTATTCATAATCGCATGTTTATGATCATGGATACGGATGACAAATTCTCCTTTGACACTAAATCACAAATGGATGCAGCCAATCCCAAAGTTCAAGAATGGGAAGCCCTCATGTGGAAGTACCAACAGGCGCTTCCATGTGCTCAACCAGGAGAAAAATGGATGTTAATGGACAAAATATTTGAATTATAAATATCATGGATTTAGGCATAGATCAAAAAGTAGTAATTGTAACCGGAGGTTCCAAGGGTATCGGCGAAGGGATCACCCGTGTATTAGCCGATGAAGGTGCCATTCCGATTATCGCGAGTCGTTCCAAACAATCTGGAAAGGATCTTGTCAAAGAATTGTCTATTAAGGGGCAAGAATCCTTCTTTATAGAGGGCGAATTGTCGCATAAGATGGACTGCATTAATGTGGTTCGGAAAACCATAGCTAAGTATGGTCGTATAGATGCATTAATCAACAATGCAGGCGTAAATGATGGTGTCGGATTGGAAGAGGGCAATGCCGACCAATTTGAAAAATCGCTACGCAAGAATCTAATTCATTATTACACATTGGCACATCATTGCCTTCCTCACACACCTCGACACCTTGACAACAATAGACCATCTTCTGAAGATCCATCACCCTAGTATGGAAACGATTTACAGTTCGATACCACTGACTGATATCAAGACCATCGTCGTGGATCAGTCGAGCGACCCACATCTTTTGTCTGATCTGTCATTAGTCCTATTGGAAGGGTCAATAGGTGTGGCTGAAAATGGAGCGGTCTGGATCCAAGACCCTCTGATTAGAATCCTTCCGTTTATAACACAGCACTTGATTTTAGTCGTCAAGTCCTCAGACATTGTAGCTAATATGCATGATGCTTACAAGATAATTTCAACGCACAAGTTTGGATATGGAGTATTTGTTTCTGGACCATCTAAGACAGCCGACATCGAACAATCCCTTGTCATCGGAGCACATGGTGCATTGAGTACGCGGATTGTTGTCTATAACTGACGCTCATAGACAGTTATAATTGGGACTATGGCTCAATTAGTATAGAAGTACCTAATCCGTGCTGTGCGCCCTATACTCTCAGGATTTTTATCTTGAGTTAATCTAATCCTTAGCTCATGATTGCCGTTGATCAAACCATCTGCCAAGGTATAGTACCAAGGCAAGTGGTAAGACTTGCTATGTGGGGTAAACAAGTCTTGACGTTTCCATGGCTCTCCATTGATCGAATATTCAATTATGCCTGCATCCGGTCCAGCGGCAACAGCGATCCCTACAGCCGTACCTAAAAAATTAAAAGATAGTGCTTCTCCGGGATACGCCCCGATCAACATCGGTACATGATGATAATTGTCTCGAACCCATATAGAAGAGTCCCGAGGAATCCATTCCGGTTCCCAGCGCCACCCATCTGTCAAATGAGCTTCTTTTGATTCAATCAGACGACCATGATCATAACAGTATTTATCCAATGGGGCAGGTATGGAATATGAAATTTTATCAACATACTGTGGCTCTTTGTTCTTGTCCATATACTCTAAAAAACGAATCATCGATTGTGCATATATACCTTGGCCAAACGGCGAGGGGTGCAAATTCTTAAAATCATCTTCCCAAGAGAATTCCCCTGCATCTATACGCTCCGTAACTTCTTGAGCAAGATTGATAGCAGAGATATTATAATACGCTGCGATACTATCATGATATTGTATAACCGCTGGCACCACTCCTCCTCGATAACAATCCATCTTATTAGGATCTACAAAATACATAAACACGATATCTATATTGGGGTTGTGATTTTTGGCATGTCTTACAATCCCTTCCATCGATCGCATAATCTCTTGTTTTGACCTCCCTTTTCCTCCATCATTGACGGCAGCCTCAACAAATAGTAAATCTACCTGACCATTCATCAACACATCACGCTCCATCCTGAAAGCTCCACAAGTAGAACCCATTGATGGTATTCCAGCAGCAATAAAATCAAACTGAGTGCCACTAAAACGATGTTCTAAATACTGCATGACACTATCACGCCAACCTCCATTGTAAGTTATCGATCCACCCAAAAATGCCACTCTGCCCATTTTGTGATTTTCAAATTGTTGAAAAGATTTGGTAAGGTTACTTCTGTAAATATGATACCGATCTGATTGCAACTGCGGCCATGGATGATCCGTGAAGTATGCGATAAAATCAGCTCCATATTGCGGTGTTTCTATCTCAAAATGATGGCCTTCCGAACCCTCTTGACCACGCGTACACGCTATCACTTGCGCGTTACCACCCAAGCTGATATATCGTTCTACCAGCACTGATGTATTCTCACTTACTGGAACAACTTTGTCTTTCAATCCAATCATATGTAGAATAGGTACACGAGCCTTGGCAAGAGCATGCAATCCATCAATAGGATTACCTTGATAGGATCGAGCCTCGGCATCAGACTTAAAACCATATGCCTTTTTCAGTGTATTCCAAGTTTCATCACTTCCCTTGCCTACACCGTACCCTCCAGGCCAACTCGAAATATCACACACAGGTGCTTCAGCATAGATACACGTCACGCGCGATGGATGTCTCTTTGCCCAATTGTATATAAACAGACCTCCTCGACTTACGCCTTCTAACACTACTTTGCGATTGAAGCCACGGATGTGTGTCAGATAATCATAGAATTGATCCCAGACCTCCATTGCCTCCGGACTTCCTAACATATGGTCTGTATTGACATAGGCGATACTAAACCCATCTTTCAATAACAACTCATCCATCTCCGTATGCCAATCCGGAAATCTTGCTCGCCACACCCAAGGTCGTCCTGACCTACTTTCTTTTGGCAATTTTATAAATGCATTGCGACCATTAAAGTCAAAATCATATCGCTCATACCCTTTCCATTCTGTCTGCACTCCCGGCCACTCTTGCGGCGTCAATTGCCCTTTTCGCCCAGTGATACTTTGATAGACGATTTTAGCCATTTCTCTTGATCCGTCAGCATTAGGGTGGATGTGATCAGGAAATAGATCCCCTTTATTGATCAATGGATTGAAGAGATCAATCACTTCGTGCCCAGTCCTCTGTGCAATATCGAGAATCAGCGGATTGACTTCCTTACTCACAACCTCTTGGCTGATACCCCAGACTGTCTTAAAGACCGGCACTGCCATCGCCAGATATATCCTAGGATGTGAAGGTAAGGTGTCAAAAGCCTCAATCAACTTGAGGTAATCACCTACATATTCATCCTTATATTGCCAATTCCAAGGCTTACTATCATTAGTACCGAGCTTTATTATAACAACTTCCGGATGCCAAGATACAGCCCCAAAAAACTGTTCTTCAGACATATAAGGGTGATCGCCCTTATTGAGCATGGTTCTACCGGACACACCATAATTTCGAACTTCATAGTCTGCACCAAGCATCCTTCCCAATTGAGCCGGATACGCATCTCTTATACGATCTGGAATCCCAGACCCATAAGTGATGCTATTGCCAATGCAGGCTACCTTTATGGGAGTCTTGGATTGTGCATTTATGCGAAAAGAACATAGTAGAAAAATTATGAACAATAAGTATCGGGTCTTCATAATCCAATATTGTATTTGAGGGAAGATACGAAGTATCAATGACCAAAGAAAACAAGTTCATCTAACCATCAGCTATCATTGGAAGAAAAATATAGACTTGCTACGTCTAATTGATCTATCATTGTAGCAGAAAAAATAGACATCCTATTACAGAATCTGCCCTGTAAAATAAATTCCTATATGAATATTACATTCCGATTAGTGCTCACCTATACCTTTGTGTTAGTGTTATGCCCATTCATATATGCCCAACCACCATCTCCCGACAAAGGCGATAGAGTTCTACCTGAGCAACATCTCATCCACCAATACGCCGCTGAGTTCCCAGTCAAAACACAGCTCTCCATCGCCATCATCGATCATGACAGTATCCAGTATTTTGGTACACTCAATCAAGGTGATACTATCGTCCCGATACACAATGAGATGGATGTATTTGAGATAGGTTCTATCTCAAAGGTGTTCACCGCAACGCTATTGTCATCAATGGTAAATGACCATACCGTTCGATTGACAGATGCAATCAATCCGTATTTTTCGTTTGAGTTCAATGATTCTACGGTGATCTCGTTTGAGTCACTGGCCAATCATACTTCTGGATTACCTCGACTACCATCCAATCTACAATTGACCAATTTAAACAATCCTTACAAGGACTATGGAGCGGCAGATCTGGACACTTATCTAAGAGAGCAATTGAGCAAACGTGATGAAGTGGCATACGCTTATTCTAATCTCGGAGGCGGGCTCCTTGGATATGCACTCCATAGAGTCAGCAAGCAATCCTATGAAGACTTGCTTACTGAGCGCATTCTTGAAAAATATAGTATGGCTCATACCACAAGCCTACGATCGAAGGTAAAAGCCCCTCTTGTCATGAGTATCAATGACAGAGGCGAAGATATTTCC
>JAJRXG010000205.1 GCA_024276375.1 Bacteroidota bacterium
AACCCTTGGGACCTTCTCCAGCCCCAGGATGTGACGAGCCGACATCGAGGTGCCAAACCTCCCCGTCGATATGAGCTCTTGGGGGAGATCAGCCTGTTATCCCCGGAGTACCTTTTATCCTTTGAGCGATGGCCCTTCCATACGGAACCACCGGATCACTTTAGCCTACTTTCGTACCTGGTCGATCTGTCGATCTCTCAGTCAAGCACCCTTATACTAATACGCTCTATGCATGATTACCGACCATGCTGAGGGTACCTTTGCGAGCCTCCGTTACTTTTTAGGAGGCGACCACCCCAGTCAAACTACCCACCACACACTGTTCTCCGTTTTCGCGGAGTTAGAACCAAAGTATAAGAAGGCTGGTATTTCAACATTGACTCCACGACCACTGGCGTGGCCGCTTCAAAGTCTCCCAGCTATCCTACACATCTTATACCCAGATCCAATGTGAAGTTGTAGTAAAGGTTCACGGGGTCTTTTCGTCCCGCTGCGGGTAACCGGCATCTTCACCGATACTTCAATTTCACCGAGCTCGTGGCTGAGACAGTGCCCAAATCGTTACACCATTCGTGCAGGTCGGAACTTACCCGACAAGGAATTTCGCTACCTTAGGACCGTTATAGTTACGGCCGCCGTTTACTGGGGCTTCAGTTAAGAGCTTCGCACCGAAGTACTAACCCCCTTCCTTAACCTTCCAGCACCGGGCAGGTGTCAGACCCTATACTTCATCTTTCGATTTTGCAGAGTCCTGTGTTTTTGCTAAACAGTCGCTTGGGCCTTTTCACTGCGGCTCCATAGTTAAACAGAGCGCCCCTTCTCCCGAAGTTACGGGGCTATTTTGCCTAGTTCCTTAGCCACGGATCACTCGAGCGCCTTAGGATACTCTCCTCGACTACCTGTGTCGGTTTACGGTACGGACTGCAATACTTCGGCTTTTCTTGGACGCAAATTCAATGACTCGTTTCAGGCATAGCCTTCCACTCAGCGCACTATTCCGTCAGTACGCGCCATCTACATTACGCCGTCCCCTTTTTAGTGTATGCAGGTTCAGGAATATTAACCTGATTTCCATCGGCTTCGCCTGTCGGCTACACCTTAGGACCCGACTAACCCTGTTCTGATTAGCATAGAACAAGGAACCCTTAGTCTTACGGCGAATAGGTTTTTCACCTATTTTATCGTTACTCATGCCTACATTTTCGTTTCCAGAAGCTCCACCACCTCTCACGAGATAGCTTCGGCGCCGCTGGAATGCTCCCCTACCACTCTACTTACGTAGAATCCATAGCTTCGGTGATTAATTTGATGCCCGATTATTTTCCGCGCAGGAACGCTCGACTAGTGAGCTGTTACGCACTCTTTAAATGAATGGCTGCTTCCAAGCCAACATCCTAGCTGTCTTAGCATTCCCACATCGTTCATTCAACTTAATTAATACTTAGGGACCTTAGCTGATGGTCTGGGTTCTTTCCCTCTCGGACATGGACCTTAGCACCCATGCCCTCACTGCTGATGCAGTGTCATGGCATTCGGAGTTCATCAGGGGTTGGTAGGCGGTGAAGCCCCCTAGCCCTATTGGTAGCTCTACCTCCATGACACTCTACTCAACGCTGCACCTAAATGCATTTCGGGGAGTACGAGCTATTTCCGAGTTTGATTGGCCTTTCACCCCTACCCACAGGTCATCCGAACATTTTTCAACATATACCGGTTCGGTCCTCCACTCCGAGACTATCGGAGCTTCAACCTGCCCATGGGTAGATCACTCGGTTTCGCGTCTACCCCCACTAGCTGGTCGCCCTATTCAGACTCGCTTTCGCTTCGCCTCCGTGCCTGAAGCACTTAAACTTGCTAGTGAGGAGTAACTCGTAGGCTCATTATGCAAAAGGCACGCCGTCACATGTAAACATGCTCCGACCGCTTGTAAGCATATGGTTTCAGGATCTTTTCACTCCCCTTCTTGGGGTTCTTTTCACCTTTCCCTCACGGTACTAGTGCACTATCGGTCTCTCAGGAGTATTTAGCCTTGCCAGATGGTGCTGGCATTTTCGGACAGAGTTTCACCGGCTCCGCCTTACTCGAATCATCTCTATATTTCTTTTGTTTACGGGACTATCACCCTGTATCGTTGAACTTTCCAGAACATTCTACTAAAAATATAGAGACTTTAGGGCTTCTCCGCGTTCGCTCGCCACTACTTGCGGAATAACTATTGTTCTCTTTTCCTCCAGGTACTTAGATGTTTCAGTTCCCTGGGTTTGCGCTTATGCGTACAGACTTCATCTGTACGGGTTTCCCCATTCGGACATCTGCGGATCAAAGGTTGTTTGCACCTCCCCGCAGCTTTTCGCAGCTTACCACGTCCTTCGTCGCCTCTGAGAGCCTAGGCATCCCCCATATGCTCTAATTTGCTTCTTTAGAGCTATTCTTAGTTTCGCAACTAAAAATAAATATTAGGTCTTAATCATTCTTGCGAATCATTAAGATTATGAGTATCCTATCACTCAATTACTCGATATTAATAATTTTCAGTCTGTCAAAGATCTTTTGGCCTTCCTCATCCTGAATCTTCCTGTGTCAGCTACAAAACAGGGTGCGATTGCTGTCGGATGTATCACGCTATATTATCAAACCTTGCGGTCAGAATAATCGTATTTGGTGCCCCATCATCTATATGACAGGGTTCTTCAGTTACGAAGATTGAAAAGTGGAGGATATCGGAGTCGAACCGATGACCTCTTGAATGCAAATCAAGTGCTCTAGCCAGCTGAGCTAATCCCCCATATTCTTCTAAGCTTATCAGAAATCACTTTCTTTTGTTCTTAAAAGTCTATGTAGTCTCGGGCGGACTTGAACCGCCGACCCCTACATTATCAGTGTAGTGCTCTAACCAGCTGAGCTACGAGACTCTATTAGTTGTGGTGCTGGTTGACGATTGATAAATCGGTAAAAATTTACAACAACAATCAACTGCTAACTAATCAGCCTCTATGTCAAAAAGAAAGAGACACTTTTTGTCTCTTAAATAAGATATCAACACGAAAGGAAAACGAAAGCACAGAACTCATCGTACTCTTAAAAGGAGGTATTCCAGCCACACCTTCCGGTACGGCTACCTTGTTACGACTTAACCCCAGTTACCAATTTTACCTTAGATAGCTCCCAGTAGAGTCACCATCTTCAGGTACACTCGGCTTCCATGGTTTGACGGGCGGTGTGTACAAGGTCCGGGAACGTATTCACCGCGCCATGGCTGATGCGCGATTACTAGCGATTCCACCTTCACGGAGTCGAGTTGCAGACTCCGATCCGAACTGGGAACGGCTTTCTGAGATTAGCTCCCCCTCGCGGGTTGGCAACCCTCTGTACCGTCCATTGTAGCACGTGTGTCGCCCTAGGCATAAAGGCCATGATGATTTGACGTCGTCCCCACCTTCCTCTCGGCTTACGCCGGCAGTCTTGTTAGAGTCCCCGACATTACTCGCTGGCAACTAACAATAGGGGTTGCGCTCGTTGCGGCACTTAAGCCAACACCTCACGGCACGAGCTGACGACAACCATGCAGCACCTTGTTTCTCGTCCCGAAGGAACTCCGGCTTTCACCAGATTGCGATCACATTAGAGCCTAGGTAAGGTTCCTCGCGTATCATCGAATTAAACCACATGCTCCACCGCTTGTGCGGACCCCCGTCAATTCCTTTGAGTTTCATTCTTGCGAACGTACTCCCCAGGTGGCTAACTTATTGGTTTCCCTTAGACACGCATCCGCAAGGGACACATATCGAGTTAGCATCGTTTAGGGCGTGGACTACCAGGGTATCTAATCCTGTTCGCTACCCACGCTTTCGTGCCTGAGCGTCAATACACGCCTAGTCAGCTGCCTACGCAATTGGTGTTCTATGACATATCTATGCATTTCACCGCTACATGTCACATTCCGCCGACCTCAACGTGATTCAAGCATTACAGTTTCAAAGGCAATTTTACAGTTAAGCTGCAAGATTTCACCTCTGACTAATAACGCCGCCTACGCACCCTTTAAACCCAGTGATTCCGGATAACGCTTGCACCCTCCGTATTACCGCGGCTGCTGGCACGGAGTTAGCCGGTGCTTATTCGCAAGGTACCGTCAGGCCCGGATAAATCCAGGCGTTTCTTTCCAAGCAAAAGAAGTTTACAACCCATAGGGCATTCATCCTTCACGCGGGATGGCTGGATCAGGCTTTCGCCCATTGTCCAATATTCCTTACTGCTGCCTCCCGTAGGAGTCGGGTCCGTGTCTCAGTACCCGTGTGGGGGATCACGCTCTCACGCCCCCTATTGATCGTCGCCTTGGTAAGCCATTACCTTACCAACTAGCTAATCAAACGCACACCCATCTTATACCGCCGGAGCTTTACCCTTGCGGGACTATGGGGTATTACTCTTCGT
This sequence comes from Bacteroidota bacterium, assembly GCA_024276375.1. Lineage (GTDB taxonomy): Bacteria > Bacteroidota > Bacteroidia > Chitinophagales > Saprospiraceae > JAJRXG01. The sequence continues at coordinate 4,435 of JAJRXG010000205.1, forward strand.
TTCCAAAGGCTATTCCCCAGTATAAGGTAGGTAGTGTACGCGTTACTCACCCGTGCGCCGGTTTCCATTATTCCGAAAAACAATTTCTCCCTCGACTTGCATGTATTAAGCCTCCCGCTAGCGTTCATCCTGAGCCAGGATCAAACTCTCCATAGTAAATTCTTATGACGTGTTTGAATCCGTCGTTTCTTTAGTAAATTGACGAGCTCTGAACAAAGTTAAATTTGTACGCTTTCTTCCCGATTTCTCGGGTTCTTTCCAATCGTGTCAAATATCTTTTTCCCACCTTTTCAAATGGGATCGCAAAGATACAACCACTTTGATGAATTAGACAAGCTTTTCTGCATCTTTTTTTATTCAATTTTACTCGTTTTACTCATCCTCCCTGTATATCAAGGTTCTGTTGACATTCATTCTGCGTTTCCAGTTTTTTAGTATCATATGACAATTGTCTCTATGCATCTAATGGTTTTTCTTTAATGTCATACTTCCATTTTTCATATCCTTACACCCTTCAATAAAACAATATTAATTGGTTCATCGCTCCTAGGCCTATTCTTTATTCTATATCTTCTATTCAAGGTTAGATTTACACTAAGTCTAATGGGCTTTGTGAGTTTTTCCCGAAGCTTCATTCAGATTATCATTTGGTTTAAGTGTAATCGATAGTGTTGAACACTTTGGTATGGCTAACAAAATTTGAAAGATATTGCTCAATTCACATGGACAGCATATCACTAAAAATGCCCCAACTCCTACCAAGGAATCGGGGCATATAACTATATCCATTAGGTGGTCGTCTATCTTCCTCCTTTCAACTTGTCTTGTAAGGTGGAAAGATCTTCCCACTTGTCTTCTGCCGCAAGTTTGGATTGCTGTGGCCAAGTCTTGGGATCATGCATTCTATATCTACTCCCTGCTGCTGCCAATATTTCGGAAATCTTTGAAACCTCTGTCTCTGCCAAAGCAGCAAAGGTGGTGATCCCTGCATCGTTGAGCAATTGTGCAATCTTTGGGCCTATCCCTTCGATCTTTTTAAGATCATCACCATCTTTTGCTTTTTTGGTCTTGGCTTTAGTTGTTTTGGCCTTGGTCGCCGGTTTTTTGGCAGCAACTTTCTCCTCCTGCTCTTCACTCTTTGCCTCTTTTACTTCAACCACTTCTTTTTTGGCCGTGGCTGCTGCTTTGGCTTTAGCGTCCGCAAGGTTCTTGGCTTCAACTTCTTTCATCTGATCTTTCAACTGAGAGAAGACATCCAACTCTCCCAAAGTTGTTTTCTCCATTTTGGTAGTCTGGCTCTTGATGTTTTTTCTGACTTCTTTTACTTCCTCTCCACGTGCACGACGTACTTCATCATCAGCCTTGCGCTTTATGTCATCGACATATCTAGAATGCGATACGACGATACGCTTATCATCTCTATTGAACTCTATCACTTTGACCGTGATTTGTTCGTCAACTTCAGCTGTTGTGCCATCTTCCTTCTTGATGTGGCGTATAGGTGCATAAGCTTCAAGTCCATATGGCAGCTGGACAATGGCTCCGCGATCATCTTTCTTAATCAATGTCACTTCATGATAAGATCCTACCGGGAACACATTCTCAAATGTATCCCATGGATTCTCTTCCAATTGTTTATGACCCAAAGCCAATTTGCGATCTTCGATTTCTATATCAAGAATGATCACATCAATGTTTTCACCTACCTTCGTATATTCAGATGGATGATTGAATCGCTTTGTCCAAGAGAGATCTGAAATATGAATCATGCCACCTATGCCCTCTTCCAATTCTACGAACACTCCATATGGTGTAAGGTTCTTAACCTCACCCGAATGCTTGCTTTCTACAGGAAACTTCTGAGTAATCGTCGCCCATGGATCTTCCGAAAGTTGCTTAATACTCAAGGACATCTTGCGATCTTCTCTGTCTATGGTTACAATTTTAGCTTCGTACTCAGTGCCCAAATCAAAGTGTGATCTCGCATTTACGGGTTGCGTACTCCAATTTACTTCTGAGACGTGAATCAACCCTTCGACACCTGGGATGATCTCTAAAAACGCTCCATAGTCTTCAATATTGACGATCTGTCCTTTCACCACAGATCCTTCCTTTATCTCCGCATCCAATATGTCCCATGGATGTGGTTGCAATTGTTTTAGACCTAAGGAGATTCTTCGTTTGTTCTCATCAAAATCTAAGACCACTACATTGACATTTTGGTTCAATTCAAGCACCTCGCTAGGGTGGTTGATTCTTCCCCAAGAAATATCTGTAATGTATAGCAAACCATCTACACCTCCAAGATCCATGAAAGCACCAAAGTCTGTAATATTTTTTACCACTCCTTCGAGAACTTGACCTTTCTCCAACCCTCCGATGATTGCTTCTCTTTGCTCTGCGAGGTCTGATTCGATCAATGCTTTATGTGAAACAACTGCATTCTTAATGGCCTCATTGATCTTCACGACTTTGAATTCCATTGTTTTGCCAACATATGCATCATAGTCGATGATTGGCTTAATATCTATCTGTGAGCCTGGCAAGAAGGTTTCGAGTCCATTGCAATCGACGATAAGACCCCCTTTGGTCTTGCTGACAACAGTGCCTTTTAATATGGTGCCATTCTCGTATGAATCTACGATGTCTTCCCATGCAGTGATCAACTTAGCCTTGCGTCTTGAAAGCACCAATTGACCTCTTTCATCTTCTGTTTGTTCTACGTAAACATCTACTTCATCTCCAATCTGTAAGTCCGGCATATCTCTAAACTCAGAAGCCGAGACAAGTCCATCTGATTTGTGGTTGATATCTAGGACGACATCGCCGCCACTAAAAGCAGTAACTTTCCCTTTTACAACTACATTTTCATTGAGAGATCTTAATGATTCTTCATAATCAGCCAAAAACTTGGCTGTTTCTTCCTCTGTATATGTATTGATTCTTTGTTTTCCGATGCTCCAATCGAAGTCATCGTGAGCAGTCTCTACGATCACTGGTTCGGGTTGTGCCACCTTCTCTTCAATTGTTTCTTCTGCATTCACTACTTCTTCAACAACATCTTCTGCCTTAGGGGTTTCAGGTGTTTGAGGTGCTTGAGCAGTTTCTTCAATATTGGTGGTAACTTCTTCTACCGTCTCCTTGGGAGTGTTCTCATTATCCATGAGTGAGTGAGATTTGTATCACGTTTGGGCGTGAGTGGTTAAAAAAAATATTTCTAAAGGGGCGCAAAGGTAAGTCAGAATAAATCGCCAAACAAGGAAGGGCAATAAATAATTGTATTTATGTGCAAAGAAAGTATATCTTTGCGCTCCGAATTTGAAAAGACAAATTTTTTTAAACAATTTTATGAGACAATATGAAGTCACTTTCATCGTCGATCCCGTTCTGTCAGGCGATGAAATTAAATCGACAGCCAAGACCTATGAAGACATGCTCACTACGGAAGGTAGTAAGATTGTCAATGTGGATGACATGGGTCTGAGACAACTAGCTTATCCTATCAATAAGCGCTCTTCCGGTATTTATTATACCTTGGAATTTGCAATAGAGAGCGGAGACATCATCCCTAAGTTAGAACTTGCTTTGCGCAGAGACGAACGCATCATGCGCTTTCTCACCATCAAACTTGACAAGTATGGTGTCAAGTACAATGAAGATAAGCGCAATGGACTTATCGGCAAAGTAGTACGCAAGGACAAAAAAGACAAAAAAGATCGCAAGGACAATCGTGGCTCCATCAGAAAAGAAAAGCCAAAACCTGCTCCAACTCCTACCATTTCTAAAACAGAAGAAGAATAATTATGGCCTCTAGAGACGATATAAAATTTTTAAGCAATCCCAATATTGGTAGTAGAAGAAAAAAATATTGCCGTTTTAAGAAATTTGGCATTAAGCATATAGACTATAAGGATGCGGATTTCCTCCTTCAGTTTATCAATGAACAGGGCAAGTTGCTACCCCGCAGAATTACCGGCAACTCTCTTAAATATCAAAAACGAGTCGCCGTGGCAGTGAAGAGAGCAAGGCATTTGGCTATTTTGCCTTATGTGACTGACTTATTGAAGTAAATTGACAAACGACAAAAGAAAACCGCACCATGGAAATCATTCTATTAAAAGATCTCGGTACACTTGGCGATAAATACGATGTGGTAACTGTTAAAAACGGATACGGCCGCAACTATTTGATTCCAAAAAAATTGGGCGTTATTGCCAATTCCTCCAATCTATCGAGACTTGAGGAAATAAAAGCAAAGGACAAGGCAGAAGAAGATAAGATGATTGGGGCATTTCAAGAAATTATCTCGAAACTCGAGGGTCAAACTCTTAAAATTGGCGTAAAAGCCGGAACGAGTGGAAAGATATTTGGATCCATTACAACGATTCAACTTTCTCAAGCCCTCAAAGAACAATTTGAAGTTGATATCCCCAGAAGAAAAATCTCTATCGATGATGAAATCAAAGAGATTGGTACTTATGAGGCAGCTCTGGTATTGCACGATTCAGTCAGGGGGAATATTACTTTTGAATTAATACAGGAATAAATCAACGCATTTGAAATCGTTGTACTTCAAAAAGGGTGTCTTTCTGTCGAGAAAGACACCCTTTTTCTATTGTGCCAACACTTAAATCGAGTATTGTTTTTCTGCATAATCAAATGCCCTTATCAATACATCACATACTTCTCGAAGTTGATCAATACTGACAATCAATGGAGGTGCCAGTCTAAAACTACGGTCATTAAATAAAAACCAATCTACTATAACGCCCAGTTCATAGGCTCGTCGCACAATATGTTTAAGATGCTTTCGGTGTGTCACTTCTACGGCCATTAAAAGACCACTATTGCGTACCTCTTTGATTAACGGATGTGCAGAGAGACGCTTTATAACATAGCTTGATTTGACGGAGACCTCGTCTATAAGGTTGCCTTGCAATAACGCTTCGAGCCCGGCCAAAGCCGCTGCACAACTGACAGGATGTCCTCCAAATGTGGTGATGTGACCAAGTGAAGGATTGTGGACAATGGATGACATGATTGCCGCTCGACTGACGACTGCCGATATGGGCATCCCTCCGCCCATCGCCTTGCCTAGCAAAAGTATATCGGGAGATATGTCATATCTCAAATGTGCAAACAGTTGTCCGGTTCTCCCAAATCCCGTCTGAATTTCATCAATAATTAGTAAGGCTCCAACTTCTTTACATCTCAATGCTAAATGTCTTAACCACACATGATCGGGCAAGATTACTCCCGCCTCTCCTTGTACAACCTCAATGATAACACCTGCTACCGTATCGTCAATCTTGACCAAATCCTCTGTGTTGTTAAAATTGATATGTACGATGCCCGGCAATAACGGTCTATAAAAAGCCTTGTATGATTCATCGCTACGCAAGCTCTCTGCTCCTTGGGTAGAACCATGATATGCATTTCGGCAAGCAACGATTTTATATCTACGTGTATATCGCTTTGAAAGCTTCATCGCTAGTTCGGTAGCCTCTGTCCCCGACATCAGATAGTATATCCTATCCATTGCCTCATCTATTTGAGACAAGAGCAGTTGCGCCAGTTGAACTTGAGGTGACTGAACATGCTCACCATAGACCATAGTATGAAGATATTGGGAGGCTTGATGTTGAATCGCACTTATCACTTTGGGATGACAATGCCCTAGCGAGCTCACAGCGATGCCGCTATTCATGTCATAATAACGCTTGCCAGTCACATCATAGATAAAAACCCCCGATGCTCGATCAACTTCCAACATGATTGGTGTCGGACTCGTTTGAGCCACTTGATTGAGAAACAATTGACGCAATGAAATCATGAATTTTCTCTATTCTATTAAAATTTCAAAGGTATATTTTTCGTTATAAGTATAGATTTTAGCAATAGATACTTTATATATCTTTATGATTGTTACTATTCAGGTAGGCGTCATTTTGGCTAAAAAAAACACTTTCCCTGTCATATTTCCACTATTTTTTTCGCCGTAGCGCTGCTATGCCTCAAAAAATAAGCGTCATCTGACGAAAAAATTGCCTTTTTTTATCTCAAAAGCACCCTCCTGAATAGTAACTTATGATTTAACAGGCTTTTAATACCCAAGGTGTCAAATGTGCGATCACAATAGTATAATTTTGTGTGAACGAATGATGTTTATAAACAGGTGACTTATTCCAACTATCAACAATTTGATATGAATATGATAATTTCTAAGGGATTCTTCTCGTCCATGATTTTCCTCATCCTCAGTACCATGTCGATGGGTCAAGGGATTGATTTTTTTCACGGTACTTGGGAAGAGGCTCTGGTAAAGGCAAAAGCTGAAGAGAAGTTGATCTTTGTAGATGCATATGCTGTATGGTGCGGTCCGTGCAAGCGCATGGCGCGCAATGTATTTACGGACAAAACCGTCGGAGCGTACTATAACGATCACTTTATCAATCTCAAAATCGATATGGAAAAAGAACCTGGAAGAGAATTTGGACAAAAATTTCCAGTAAGTGCTTTTCCCACCTTGTTCTATATAGATGAAAAGGGAGAAGTTTTGAAAAAATTGGTCGGAGGTCGTGATGTGGAAGAGTTTTTGGCCATTGGGAAGGCCGTTGCCGGGTCATATGATCGAAGTGGTGACTTGGCACAACTCTATGAAGCCGGAGACCGTAGCTATGATTTGGTTCTAAAATATATTCATGCCTTAAATAATGCCAACAAACCCAGTCTTAAAATATCCAATGACTTTCTCAGATCAAATCCCAATCTCAACGAAAAGGAACGCGCCAACTTTCTCTTTGAAGCCCTTACAGCAGCAGATTCGAGGATTTTTGATCTCTTTGTGGCCGATCTCAAGGCCATTCGAAAAGTAAAAGGAGATCTGTTGGTAGACAAAAAAATAGAAGAAGCTTGTTGGAATAGTATCCAAACAGCGGTAGCCTTTGAATCCAAAGAGCTCGTTGAAGAAACGAAGACAAAAATGCAACTGGTTTTAGGAGACAAAGACCACGCCTTTGCCTACAATGCAGATTATGAATTTGCCAAGGCCACTGCAGATATGCCGTTGCTCAAGTCTGCCTCCATTAATATTGCCAAAAGGTTGGCCTCCAATGATCCGGAGCGGCTCCATGATCTTTGCAACGAAATCCTTCAGTATCGCAATCTCGATATAACCATCACAGAAACATCCGAAAAGCTTGCAAAAATGGCCGCAGACAAAGGAAAATCTCCCATGTACCTGATGACTTATGCTAAAATACTGGCCAACAACAATAAGACCAAAAAAGCAGTAAAAGCAGCCAAAAAAGCCTTATCCATAAGCGAACCAGGTAGCCAAGAGGCTCAAGCTATTCAGGATTGGATTGATTCTCTAAAAGCTTAAAGCACTGTAAGACGTATGAAATATTTCAACCCATACGCTTTTATAAGCATCCTGCTCTTGTCACTGCCTATGATAGGTTTATGTGATATCCAATTCGTTAACTTGAATGTGGAAACGGCTATCAAAAAAGCTAAAACAGAGCATAAACTGGTGTTTGTGGATACCTATGCTACGTGGTGTAGTCCTTGCAAAATCATGGATCGCGTTTTTGAAGACCCTGATGTTAGTGATTACTTCAATACACATTTTGTCAACGTCAAGATCGATATGGATGGCACTCAAGGTAAAAAAATGCTTCATGAATACGAGGTTGTGTGGCTTCCTACATTGTTAATCCTTGATGGTACGGGCAATGTACTTGTCAAAATTGATAAAATATTGACGGCAACTGAACTCATTGAAATTGCCAAAAATGCACGCTCGGGCATCCAAACAATGGTCGGTACAAGCCTTCAAGATGCACCCTTCTCTATGGGAGGGAGATTACAGGCAGAAGAAAGGGATTATGACCCCAGTGATATGGAAGAGATCATTTATGTCTATAATGAAAAAACATCAAGTGGAAGACCACATATCATGTATCATGAAGCATATCTCCATCTACAACTCATGGATGGCCAACATCAAAAAGTAGTACAAAAATACCTCTCTACGCAAGAAGATTGGAATACTGAAAAAAACATAAAATTCATCTTTGATTTTCTGCAAGATGTGCGCTCAAAGGAGTTTGAATATTTCATCACGCACAAGGCACGATTTGAAGAAGTAATCGGAGCAGACAAAGTAAAGCAAACAATACACATCCTCGTACAGCAACGATTACGCAACGGATTTCCACGGCCTTCGTACGATGAGGCCAAGAAGCTATATGCTCTATTGAACCCTAACCCTACTCGGGCAGAACTCTTGGCCAAACAATATGCTCAATCCCTTGACCATCCAGAATAGCAACCCAATGCCCTAATCACACAATTCAGTAGAATTAAGGCGTATCTGTCGGGTTATCTAAGATATCTTGCTTTTCTTGCAAGGATGAAAGCAGCTTATCTAGTAAACAATGGCCGGGTCAACAGAGCATTCGAAATCCGAGATCTAAGTATCCAAGATCCTCAACCGCATGAAGTGCAGATATCTGTGCAAGCCTTTGGATTAAATTTTGCCGATGTTATGGCACGATTAGGTCTCTATCCCGATGCCCCAAAGAAACCCGGCATTCTAGGATACGACGTAGTAGGTACGATCCTCGATATAGGTTCTGAAGTCCGCTCTGAATTGTCTATAGGAGATTATGTAGTGGCATTGACGAGATTTGGCGGGTATGGCCAATTGGTCAATACAGATTATCGCGCAGCAGTAAAGATCTCTTCAGATATACCCGTAGATGTAGCAACGGCATTTGCCACCCAAGGAGGTACCGCCTACTACATGGCTCGAGAAATGGTCAATATATTTCCCGGTGATCACGTATTGGTGCATGCAGCAGCAGGAGGAGTAGGTAGCTTATCGGTACAAATGGCCAAATCTGCAGGGGCTACAGTATATGGTACCGCTAGTACCTCTGCCAAGTTGGATTACATCACCAGCATAGGAGTAGATCATCCGATCAATTATAAAGAGCACCAATTTGCTGATGTGATTCGCAAAATACTTGGCAAAGACATAGGTCTAGATATCATATTTGATCCTATTGGTGGTATGTCCGTACGCCGTGGATACAGACTTCTCGGAGCGGGAGGGCGTATTGTGCTCTGTGGTGCTTCATCACTTACCTCTGCCAAATACATATGGTCTAAACTAGGGGTGGTCAAAGGCTTTGGGTTATTTAGTCCAATAGCGCTGTTGAATCCATCTAAATCATTGATTGGTGTCAACATGCTGCGTATCGCAGACGATAAACCTGAGGTATTGCAACGTGTGATTCGTGGAGCTGTAGATATGTATGAGGATGGTGTAATCCAACCCCTCGGCGGTGGCATCTACTCCATCTCTGAACTCGCTGTGGCACATCAAGCACTAGAAAAGCGAAAGACCATGGGTAAGCTAGCAGTAAAATGGTGAAAAGTGAAGCAAGTTGCAAAAACAACATTATGTCTTCACAAAGTGTTTTGTCACAATTATTGATGGCAATTGCTGATGCGGTTACGGCGTCAATGCAGGGTTTTCATAATAACATTTTAGGACAAAGACTTGATTATAGCACAAGACTATATTTTCTATGTTCGTTTTGCCTTGAAGCAATAGAAATAATTGCCCCTCCGGCTACGGAGTTTTGTCACAATTATTGATGGCCATCGCCCCTCCGGCATCCGCGCGCGTCAATAATGTGCGCCAAAACGAGGTGGGTTATGATTGCTGACCTTGGGTTAAAACCCA
>JAJRXG010000206.1 GCA_024276375.1 Bacteroidota bacterium
CAAAGCCGACCGTGTTTGTCTATGAATATTCATGTGGGTTGTTCTCTTTTTAGAGCATATGGACTTCAACAGCTGATGATCGATAGAATGACCCATCCGGAGGTGAAGCATATTTATGACATATTATGACCGTATCCGTCATGGAGGTCTATGGGGTGTTTTCTAATATAAAAATACTGCATATGTAGCACATTGCAAATCAATGAAATAGATTATAACTCATTGGTTTATAGAATTTAATATGTTAAAAAATATGCTAATATGATGTAAATGTTAATATATTCGCATTTTAATTAATGTGTTTACGACGTGTCGAAAGGAAAGCGAAAAAGAAAATTATCGAAGAAAGCACAACAGCAACGTCTTGCTAAAATAGCGGGATTGCTCTTTGGCCTGTTGGGATTGTACTTAACGATTGCCTTCATTTCTTACTTCTTTACTTGGAAGGCAGATCAAGATGCTGTCTTACAACTGTCATGGTCGATATTATTTGACGGAAGTATCACCGTCGAGAACTGGCTCGGGCGACTAGGTGCTGTTATATCCAATTTCTTCTTTTACTGGGGATTTGGCGTGGCTTCCCTATTGTTTATTCCGATGATATTGCATATTGGATATTCATTGATTAAGCGTATTCCTATAAGTCGATCGGTATTGTTGTACCAAAAAGCATTTTTAGTCATATGTTTTATAGCCATATTGACCTCCTTTATATTTCAAGATTTTTCTTTTCCATGGGGAGGAACCTTTGGTTCAAATATCTGTTTTTGGTTGACCAATTTTGTAGGACAGATAGGACTTTCCATGTTGTTGATCGCAAGTGTGCTGGCATGGTCTATATGGAAGTATGATCCTACATTCGATTCCCTCCAATTGGTGTCTCTGGAAGGTGTTAAGATACCTACTTTTTTAAAGCTTAACAAGCGTTCGATGGGGTCTTGGTTTCAGGATGGGCAAGAGGTAAAAGAAGATATAACAAGCAATAAAAGAGGTGCTGCAACACTACGACCATCAAGTGATGGCACAATAAATTTAGACTTTGAGGCTAACTCAACAACCGATGCACTCATTAACCCAAGTGCAAATGGTAGAAAGGAACGTTCGGGCGAATTAGAGCTCGAACTTCCTGACACCATGATTGGAGAGCCATCAATCAAAAGTCGCAAGCCGTTTGAAGCCATAGAGTTGGAAGAATTTGGTATCAAACCGAATCCTAATCAGGAGCGAATAGAAAAACGGGTATCGGAAAGTTCACTTGAAATCGCTCCTAAAGGCGAAAAGATCAATCCGGAGCTTCGCATAGAAGAAGAGAATATCGATCACAATGAGCCTTTTGATCCTACCAAGGAGCTATCCAGATATGTGATGCCTCCACTGGAGTTATTGGAAGAGTATAGTGATCAGAAGTTTGAGATAGATCGAACAGAACTCGAAGCCAATAAGGATCAGATTATTAGATCGCTGCTGAACTTTAAGATTGAGATCATAAAGATTAGAGCGACCATCGGACCTACAGTCACACTGTATGAGATCGTACCGGCACCAGGTATCAAGATCTCCAAAATCAAGAATCTTGAGGATGATATCGCCTTGAGCTTGTCAGCATTGGGGATCCGTATTATCGCTCCGATTCCCGGCAAAGGAACAATCGGTATCGAAGTGCCCAATAAGAAAAAACAAGTTGTTTCCTTCAAGGAGGTAGTACGTTCTGATAAGTTTGCTAATGCAAAAATGGACTTGCCGCTTGCGCTTGGCAAGACCATCTCCAATGAAGTATTTGTAGTGGACCTCGCCAAGATGCCACACCTTCTGATAGCCGGGGCGACTGGACAAGGTAAGTCGGTAGGTATCAATACCATCATTGCTTCTATACTGTATAAGAAGCATCCAAGTCAAGTCAAACTCGTATTGATAGACCCCAAGAAGGTGGAATTGTTTCCTTATAGTCATATCGACAAGCATTTTTTGGCATTTCTACCCAATGAAGCCGAACCAATCGTCACAGAGACCACTAAGGCGATCTATACACTCAACTCTCTATGTATCGAGATGGATGAACGCTATGATTTGCTCAAAAAAGCACGGGCACGCAATCTAAAAGAATACAACGAGAAGTTTATCGCTCGCAAGCTCAATCCACTGAATGGTCATAAGTTTATGCCATTTATAGTATTGGTGATTGACGAATTTGCCGATTTGATTATGACAGCAGGCAAGGAGATAGAGTTGCCCATCGCTCGTATAGCTCAGTTGGCAAGGGCAGTAGGAATTCACTTGATTATCGCGACGCAACGACCTTCTGTCAATATCATAACCGGCGTTATCAAGGCTAATTTCCCTGCGCGTTTGGCATTTAAGGTTACTTCTAAGATAGATTCTCGTACGATCCTTGATGCCGGTGGAGCTGATCAATTGATCGGAAGGGGAGATATGTTGCTCTCTGTAGGTGGCAATGTTATACGTCTCCAATGTGCATTTGTTGATACACCCGAGGTCGAACGAATCGTTGACCATATCGGGGATCAGCAGGG
>JAJRXG010000207.1 GCA_024276375.1 Bacteroidota bacterium
AGCTCGCATAAATTGATCACCTGACTTCTCAAGCAATGCCCTTCTTCAAGCAACCAGAGCTCCTGAACATTCAATTGATCAGGAGCTATGTATAGCTTCTCATCAGGCATATCACTGTAGATAAAAAACTCTTCATAGTACAGCGTTTCATACACGATATTAGCGCCTTCGATCGGAGTAGCCATAATCCCTGCATCGAGCTCGTTTTGAGTCAACTTTTGAAGCAATTCTTCAGTCGTAACTTCCTCTATTTCGAGATGGATCTTGTCATAAACTTTTAAAAACGGACCGAGAAATCGTGGTACGATGTATGGAGCTACTGTCGGGATGACACCGAGCCTTAAAACACCGGAAAGCAGGTCTTTGGCCTTGCTCAATGACATGATCGTTTCATATTCATATATAATGCGTTGGGCATGAGGAAGTACTTCCTCACCAAACTCAGTCAACCGTACGGGAGATTGTTGCCGTGCAATCAGTAGGTTGCCCATTTTTTCTTCTAGTGATTTGATCGCCATACTCAGTGCAGGCTGGGAGACATTGCAGTGTAGTGCGGCCTTGCTATAGCTTGATCTTTGTGCTAAAGCTACAAAGTACTTGAGATGATGAATATTCATAAGTGCCAAAGATCGTATATCTCCTGTACCTATTGCATATCTCAATACTAAAGAAGCATTTTTTGGTATTCCACAGTCTCTGGGTTGCATTGGAGAGGTGGATATGACTTTATCTCTTTGCGAAAGACTCTAAAAGTTCCGGCACATCGGGAACTCCCTGAAACCGGGCATACATCAGAGCAGTATTTCCCTTGGCATCCTTCAGTGTCTTGTCAGCTCCTGCTTCCAACAATAACTTGACAACATTGATCCGTCCAAACATGGAGGCATAAATCAAAGCCGTAGCTCCATTGTAGTTCTGTATGTTGACATCTGCACCATGGTCTAGCAATATTCTTGCGATGGGATCATATCCCTTGAAGGAGACGCCCATGAGCGCAGTATTGCCGGCTGCGTCTATTGCATTGAGATCTGCACCTTGATCTATGAGAAACCTTGTGATGTCCTCTTGCTCATTGTAGCTCGCCAATATCAATGGCGTAAATCCTTTGTGATCCCTAACCTCTATCAGCGCAGGGTCAACTGATACTAAAGTCTTGATATGTGCGAGCTCACCCAAACGGATATGTTGAAAAAAATTATTCATTAGAGCATTGTTCGGTCTTACTAAAAGTTCAAAGGTCACCAAAAGAAACATTTTTGGTTTTGTGCGTTTTCGGTATGGGCTCAAAATTGAGGAGTGAATACATCTATTCACTCCTCGGGATAATGTTTATGGAACATTATTGTCAATTATGGTATCAATATTCTGCCATTTCGGATATTCCCAGTGCTTTACGTACACCATTGCCATATGCCGGATCAGCTTTATCAAACAGAGCCAATTGGCGTTCAATGATATCCATAGGAACACCATCCATAGCTTCGGCTATATTGCTAAACAAGCGTCCTTGTTGGTCTGAATCCATCAACCTAAACAAGTCTCCGGGCTGCTTAAAATCATCTATTTGCTCGTCGTATTCATATCGAGCAATATCTCCAGATACTCGAAGCGGAGGCTCTTCTACACTTCGATCTTCCTTAGGCCCATCGAATGAGTTTGGCTCGTAGTATGCGTCCGGATTTTCTTCGTTATTATCAAAGAAACGCATCAGCCCATCTTTGTGATAGTGATTAACAGGGCATTTTGGCATATTGACAGGGAGAGCCTCATAGTGGGTACCCAGTCTATATCTATGTGCATCTGCATATGAAAATACACGTGCTTGTAACATCTTGCAAGGAGAAAATCCTATACCAGGCACCGTGTTGGATGGAGAGTAGGCTGCCATTTCAACTTCTTTAAAGTAGTTGTCAGGATTGCGGTTGAGTTCAAGCATACCGACTTCTATCAATGGATAGTCTCCATGTGGCCATACTTTGGTGAGGTCAAATGGATTATATGGTGTCTTCTCTGCATCTTTCTCCGGCATAATTTGAACCATCATTTTCCATTTCGGAAAATCTCCTTTTTCTATAGCTCCGTACAATGCCTCTTGATAACTTTCTCGGGTCTTACCGATGATCGCATTGGATTCTGCATTGGTATGAAACTTATGCCCTTGTTGAGTCTTAAAATGATACTTTACCCAAAAACGCTCCCCGGCGGCATTCCAAAAACTATAAGTATGCGAACCATAGCCATTCATATACATCGGGGCTTGAGGAATGCCTCTATCAGACATCAGTATGGTGACTTGGTGCAGACTCTCAGGCGTCAATGACCAGAAATCCCACATCGCCTTGGGAGATCTAAGATTGGTGCGTGGATGCCTCTTTTGTGTATGGATGAAATCCGGAAACTTGTATCCATCCCGTACAAAAAATACAGGAGTATTGTTGCCCACCAGATCCCAATTACCTTCTTCGGTATAAAATTTTAGTGAGAAACCTCGTACATCGCGTTCTGCATCGGCTGCTCCCGCCTCACCGGCAACGGTAGAAAATCGAGCAATCATGGAAGTTTGCTTGCCCACTTCAGAAAATATCTTAGCACAAGTATATTGGCTGATATCGTTAGTAATGGTTAGCGTTCCGTGTGCTCCCCAACCTTTGGCATGAACCACCCGCTCGGGTATGCGCTCGCGGTTTTGATGGGCGAGTTTTTCAATGAGTTTGTAATCCGTTAAAGCCACCGGCCCCCTCGGGCCTACCGTAATGGAGTTTTGATTGTTGCTGACGGGAGCTCCACCACTGGTCGTCAGTCTTGTATTCTTTTTGGTCATTTGATAAATTTTATATTATTAGATAAGTTGTCAAAACAAGATACTTCTTTAGTAATACGCACGAAGATCTTAATTTGTATCTATAATATAAAATAATTAAATTTATGAAGCTATAAAGAATATTTATGTATAGCAAAAATCCAATCTGTTGTGATATGGTGTTCGACTATTCTGTTGACAGAACGACAGGATGATTGCGTACATTCCTACTTAAAATGACCATATCATAGTAGCGCGCAATGCCCAACGCCTATTGTCAATCTCTATCTGCACATCTGGTACAATGATACTGGTGACTTGTGGCAAGCTCGACACTCTGTATTGCCCGATTGCAAGAAACCGGATACGATTGTTGAGTTGATACCCATATCCCAATGCTCCAAAAACAGAAATATTGTTGAGTTCGGGGTCATTGATCAAAACTTGACTCTGGTTGAAAGTGACGGGATCGAGGGATGTCGGTGTAGCCAGATCTATCCCGGACAATTCGATAACTCCCAGTTGTGCTTCATGGCTTCTTTTTGTCCACACTGGAACCTTCAATATACTGCCACCATAAATCATATGCCTTTGTTGACGGTACTGTAGAAAAATCGGCATCTCCAGTGAGAGTTGTTTGACGACGATATCTTCCGACAGACTTGATGTGCTGGTGATACCCCGTTGATTCATTACATCCAACGCTTCATTGCGGTTGACGGGGTCATAATCGTAACGATAGATTCCCACTCCGATATCAATAGACCAATGTACGTTGATTGACCGATTGACATATCCTCCTCCACTCCAAGACGAGTTTGGTTGAGTTGAGGCAATGTAAACACCCATTTCCCACGGAGTTTCTAGATTTGTCTTCGGAGATATTTTCCCTAAAGTTGTGATCAGATTATCAAGGGGTTGAATTGTGCTGGGTTGAAGCATGAAAGGAAGTCTTTCGACAAATGGTATTTGGATGCCAACTCGATGTACTTCTTGTTTTGTATTTATGAAGATATCCTCATCTGAGCTGCTATCAGGAATCTTTTTATTGCGTACGGCAGTAGATCCCTTTTCCAAGTGAGTGTCAAATGTCAAAGCTCCTATTGGATGATGGGGTTCTGTGGGACGATTGTATATATCAGATTTGAGTAGTTTTGAAGCATGTCTGTTTTTTATTCGTGCCGGGTTGGAACTGATTTTGCCATCTGATGTTTTGATGATGTTTTCTTCTGATTGCGTAGTATATCCCATCGCGGTATTGTCATCGCTGATCGTTGGAGCAACTTGTGCATTCAGTTGTGTTTGGGTATTTTCTACTTGCTCTACATATATCTCAGCCAATGGATCTGTTGTCATATATGGTTTCAGCCAATAGGAGACAGCTCCCAAAATCAACATACCGGCCAAGAACCACCATAGAAGGGTTTTCCTTCTTACGTCTTCTTCAGCAAGTAGTTGTCGAGCAGCTTCCCAATCTTTTTGCTGGAATTCAAAGTTTGGATGCTTAATCGAATCTCTAAATATTTTGTCTATCCTATGATTCATCCCGGGATCATTTTCTTTTGGCTATCAATCCCTGTTGAGAGGGCTTTTTGCAGAGTTTTTCGAGCCTCGGATACATGCCATTTAGAGGTACCTTCCGATATGCCCAACTGATTAGAAATTTCGCTGTGTTTGTATCCTTCGATAGCAAACAGATTGAAAACGGTTCGCGTCTGTGGTGGTAGCAAGTCCAACATCTGTATAAGGTATTGAGCATCAAAAGAACGATCTGCCACGTTCCATTCATGGTTTTGATCTGTTCTAGTGAGCATCTCCCGTTGATATTTCTCTTCTTTAGCCTTTTTTCTCATGGTTCTTCTGACATAGTCCAGTGATTCATGGATCATGATGGTCGTTGCCCATGGGCCAAAGGCTTGTTGCTCATCATACTTGTCCAGATTTTTGACAATCTTTACAAATCCACTGTTCATCACGCCTTGCAAATCTTCACGATTATAGACATACCGATGTGTGATGCCCTTCATCATAGAATAGCATTGTCGATACAAGGTGTAAAGAGCTCGTTCATCGGAGCGTTTACATTTTTCTATTAATGTGGCATTAATGCCATCCATATACGTTCTGGTTCAAAATTTGATTTTTTTAAAGTGTAGTCACCTAGGCGGAGTTCATTTTCTTCCAATGCATCCGTCCTTAGTGATTGCCTCTAAGTTATTTGTTTTACCAATAACGTTTCAGAGCATAGATACGTCAACAATGCAACAGCGGTTGGGTAGTATTTTTATGATACGATGAGCACTGTGAGCTATAGCTATTGTCCAAGTGTCCACGGGATGTGGTCTTGTCTATGAGGAAATCCCCAAATTGGCAATCAAGTTGTCGTATTCATTATGCACCTCGGATCCCAGTAAGTTAATTTGTTGCTATTCAGGTAGGCGTCATTTTGGCTAAAAAGCACACTTTCCCCGTCATATTTCCGCCATTTTTTTCGCCGTAGCGCTGCTATGCCTCAAAAAATAAGCGTCATCTGACGAAAAAATTGCCTTTTTTTATCTCAAAAGCACCCGTGTGTATAACATCCTGCACTTTAGCAGCTGGCAATGCGTGGTGGAGAGGGGTTGATTTGTTTCGCTCATCAAGGGAGATCCTATTTTATGCAATTTGTTATACACACAAGCACCCTCCTGAATAGAAACGTTAATTTTAACATCAGAAAAAAAAAGGCCGGCTGTATATCCAACCGACCTTCTACCTACATTGCATGGAATGTATAGCGATTATAATTTCAGGATTTTCCCTCTACTGATGTTTTCCTTGGTTTGAACTTGATAATACAAGAGGCCCTTGTAGGATCCCAACACTTCCTCATCGAGTCTAAATCGATTGACTCCGGCCTCCAATGCTCTCGTCGATTGATACAACTGCTTTCCATCTATCGTTACGATACTCAATTGCGCTCGTCCGGCACTTGGTGCATTGATTTCCATATAGAGTACTCGGGCAAATGGATTGGGATAGACCTTGGTTACCAAGTCAGCTTCCAAAATTTTATCGTCCGATCTAGTCAATGCGATATCATCGTCAGATATGATTGCTCCGGCGTTGGTACAACCTGTTATCGTCATGTCATAACTCGCCTCAGTACCTTTCCATCCATCAACTACTATGAAGTAAGTTCCGGCATCAAGTGTAAGAGAGATGGCTTCATCTGCATTGTCAGCTGTAATGCTCTGAGCGATTACATCTCCTGTCTCACAAGATGCGTTGAGTACAAATAAGTCGAGGTCGCCATTAGAAATATTTTCGATCGAGATTTCGAGATCAGAGGAGGTATCTATGACTATACGATAGATTTTCTCCGGACCCGAATAACCGACTTTCAGACTTTCTTCAATATGGTATGCACTCTGATTGTTGCTGCCCCCAACTGTAGTTTGCAAACCAAAATCAGACCCACAGTTGATATCTATTGCATCTGAACAATCTATACCACAACTGATATCCAAAGAGAAATCTGAGGCGACATGAGTTGCATAGCCTTCGATAAGTGCAAAGTAATTGCCGGCGGGAAGAGGATCATTTTCATCCGTCCAATACTCGCCGAGAGCATAGGCATTAGCTATATCTTTGGTTTTGTTAAAGTTGCGACCTTTACAACTGTTGCTCACCGGATTCTTGTCTGAATCAAGGATAAAAAGTGACAAGTTGGCCGTGCTCTGGAACATTGTAACTTGCAATATGTCTCCATCGGCACCCTTGACAAAAGGAATCAACTGATCTGGACCGTTGAATGAAGAAGAAGAGCTATAACATTCATCTATATCAGTCGCATTAAAATCACTGCGTCCACCTTTAGTTGTTCCGGAGACTGATATTCCGCATGAAAGCACGGCATCGAAGTAAATATTCTTGCAACAGATCTGGATGATGTCACCACAGATTTCTTTATAACAAATCTGATAATCTATTCCTCCTTCATTCAATCCCACGTCATAGGAAGCTCCATTGTCCACAATAGCCAAATGTTCTCTGAGGCTGTCTATAGCTTCATTCAGCCCATCCATTGGCGCAATGTAAATCTGTATCACAGCACTGTCACATGTATTGAGGTTGGCTCCCGAAATATCCACGGTGATCACATTGTTTTCTATCGAAGTAGTAAAACAAGTCGGATCAACGGGATCAGGATCGACAGGATCGGGATCAACGGGATCAGGATCGATGGGATCAGGATCAATAGGATCTTCCGGATCGCAATTGACTTCTATCTTGTATGTACTTGCCAGATAGGCAGACCTTGAATCTACCAAGGCATAAATCTCTTCATACTTGTTGAGGTATATCCGGATGGTTTCCTGATAGTTGCCTGTTTTGGTAGAGTATCCCAGACATGCGTTTTTATCATTGCAATCCGACATGAGAAAGAGGTCAATGTCCTTATGCATTCCCTTGAGGGTAAATTCATAATCTCCGTCCCTGGGAGCTTTGAAAGAATAGATGCGATCGGGACCCTTAAGCCAGACACCACCGCTATTGCTAAAACAAGAATTGGCAAGGCTTTGTACATCGTTTTGAGCTCCAATCGTCGAGCCGACAACAGGTGTATCACACCACAGTTCTTGGACACCGTAACACTCACATCCGGTGATTTCAAGTTCATATGAACCGTAGTCTCCATGATAACCTTCGACGACAACATAGTATGTGCCGGGGTGCAGCTTGTATTTGATTTTTTGATGCTTTCCATATGATGTACTCGAGGCCATACAATCTTTGGCATTGCAATCACTCATGAGATACATATTTAGTCTCGAATTAGACTTTATGTGGAGATTGAATTCATATTCGGCATAATGATCGACTTTAAATTTATAAGTTTTTTCGGGCCCCCAATTGTGCCCAGAGTATGTATTGGTATTCTGCCAGTAGTAACTCGCATGATTGCCCCATCCTTGAGTCGTTCCCCATACCTTGGTATCGCATTCTATCCAATCCATGGGTTGATCGCAAATATCCCCACAGGATACCGCAATCTTAAAATCTCCTAGATATGTATTGGTACCCCAGCCGGTATTCTTGCTTTCAATAACGACATAAAGCCCTTCATAAGGATTCACGTTTTTGACATAGATAGAGTGATCTCCACCGTTGTAACCCGATGTATAGTGACATGAATTGACCAATCCCGTAAATTTTGTTTTCCACGTTCCAGACCAATCATCCCAGTAGGTGCTACACCATCGATATACAAATACATCAAAGGCATCGCCATAATTCAAAGCGTGAAAATCAATGGTCAAATTAGAGGCACCTCCCCATCCATTGTCAATGTGATAGATCACCTCTCTTCCCTTGTAATTGTGTCCGTTATAACTGTTGCACTCCGGATGGACATCAATGATATCTGTCACTAATTGTTGGTCATAGTGTCCTCTGAATGTTTTCCATTGACCACAATGGATAATCGGAAAATCAGAACAAGTGATTGACTGTTGCTTTGGAGTACAGGTGATCTTCAGATCAAATCCACTTGCCCAACCCCATCGATATGCCTCAACCATAAAGTAATATCTGCCTTTGGCGTTGCGTATAGTGACTTTTTCATTGGCTGTTCCAAAGTTGATGCCGGCACCTACACAATTGTATAGTTTAGATGCAGAGCCCCAAGCTTTAAAATCCTTGAATACCAATAGATCCATATCTTCAGTAAGTCCGGTCAAATCTATAGTGACATCTGAGTATTCAGTGACATCAAAGTAGAACAATTCGTCAGTTCCCTTAAAGTCATAGGGTGCATTGACGCAACCCGTTAGATTGTAATTGGTATAATTAAAATGACTGACAGTGGGTGCAGGATACCAATAGCTATTGCCACATTG
>JAJRXG010000208.1 GCA_024276375.1 Bacteroidota bacterium
CACATCCATCGGAGCGCTTTTCTTGCCCTTATCTTTTACGCTTACCGTGATATCTACTGTCTCTCTCTTTGATATTTGGCGACTGGATGTCACTATATCTAGGTTATAAGAATCATGATCAGATGCCTTTAATACATGTTCCCTTTCACTAAAAATCGGCGTCAATGTTCTATCACTTAGATCATTATAAATCGGAATATCAAAACCAACAATATCCACAATTTGCTTATTGCTCTTATAAATAGAATAGTACCGGAAGTGATAAACACCCGTTTCTAACTCATATGGGATTTTAAAATATCCTACAACAGAGTTGTCCTTCAATTTTACAAAGTGCTGATCTATTGTATTGCCTGATACATCAGAAACTACAACTTGCAAACTTGCCGTATAATCTTGGTCGGAAGCGGGGAAATACATTTTATACCAAATCACTTCACCTACAACATAATATGGTTTATCCAAATGTATAGTGGCAAAATCTTGTGCACTAAGTGAAGCCAACAAAAATTGCGCACTTAGAAATAGAACGAAAGCGGGAATATACTTCATTGTCTTAGGTTTTATTTTAATCGATCCAATAAGAAGGTCGTAAAAGGGTCGATTCTTTGGTATTGAGGCAATCACAACACAGACCCCATGTGCATTCGTCACTCCCCGGAACAGTAGCGGCAAAGTCCGGTGGACAATACGGCTCTGGATTTCCAACAAGGCTCAAAGGAACTTTCACCCTTGCAACTTCTTCTTCCGACGCATAGAAATACCCAAATACAATATCCTTATCATTATCAACATTGGCGATATTGCTCGGCACTTCACCAACGGGGGCATCAAACATGTTCCCCTCCCTAGAATAGAGATCACTGATACTACTCCAATACCGGAATGATCCAGAACTCAGAGACAATTGATGTACCTCAAAAAATAAACCCTCATAAAATCTAAAATCTATAGGCTTCATTGTCAATTCATAATCTTCGATTATATTGCCGGACAAAATACTTAGATCCAAAACATTGATATCTAACTGTTCAAAGGTAACATAACATGTCTTCTGTGTAATATCCGCATCTATAGGTGAATCTGAAATCTTAAAGACTTCAAATATTTTCCAATACTGGCCGCCGCCCTGATCCGTATTGATATCCGAATCAATTGACAATCGTATTCTCTCACTTTCCTCTATCTGGCCAAGGGCATTTACGGCACTTCCAACGATTTTAGTTACATTTAACCCCCTCACTTTAGGTACCGGCACAATGACATCTGTTCCCGATTCATATGTACGTCCATCAAAAGTTAGAACCCGGATACTATAACCCGTACCCACTTCTGCCTGTATGGGCGTACTACTATCCAGTACCTCTCGATAATAACCTTGATCTCGTGGTTCCAATATCATTTCATTCCCTTTAGTGTCAAAGAGTTCTACAGTTTTGACATTGACCGGTTGTCGAGATTCCGGGGTAAAATCAAACAATCGAGACACAACAATCTCGACATAGGAATTTTCGCCTTTTACGACTTGTCCCTGTATGACAATGCTATTGCCTACTCCGGGCGGAACATCAAAGTCTATAGGGTCAATGCAAGCCGGATTAAAAAGAGAAACAACTCCTACTAACAAGGAGACATATAAGATCGCACCTCTACTCATAGCAATTCAAAATTAATAGTTAAGGATGGAAACACGGAGCCCAGAATTGCCAATCTATTGGCTTGGACCTGTTCAAACGCTGCACGCGTAAAAAATACTGAAAACGGGTTCTTTCGTCCCAATACATTGTAGATTGAAAAAGTCCAACTCGTCTTGAACTTCTTATCCTTTTTATATCCTTTGCCCACTGTATAGGATAAATCTACTCTAAAGTAATCCGGTATTCGAGCAGCATTACGCTTAGAATAAATCGGAACGGCCAATCCACTAGGGGTCAGAAAGTTGCCAATCGGGGGAGTAGTAGGTCGCCCGGTACTATAGCTAATGTTCAATCCCAATGTATTGCGTTGATTGGGTTGATAATTTAATATCAGAGAAGCATCATGTGTTTTGTCAAAATTAGAAAGATACCATTCTCCGCTATTGATTTCATCCACACGTCGCTCGGATCTGGCATATGTATAACTAAACCAGCCATTGACTTTTCCACTATTTTTCTTAATGCTCAATTCTGCTCCATATGCACGTCCCTCTCCTTTTCTAAGCTCTGTTTCCAGATTATCATTGACCAATAGCCTAGCAAAGTCCACATAATCAAAGAGCTCATCTATCTTTCTGGCATAAACTTCTATACTCGTCTCCCATACATTGTCGTCCGAATTTTTAAACACTCCTATAGAGGCGTTATGAGATCGAAATGGCGAGATATACCTAGTGCTCAGTTGCCATTGACTCGTCGGTGTCGGACTATCAGTGTTAAAAATCTGACTTATAAACTGAGATGTTCGACTATATCCAGCTTTTACACTCGAATGACTTCCTATATTAAATCGCATCGACACTCTTGGTTCGATTGAGGTATAACTTGCGACCGTCCCTGTTTTGGTCACTACAGAAGATATCCCGCCGATCGTAGGTAGATTGGGATCCTCGTATTGAGTTTCATCATGTGGTCCTAAAAATTGATATGCTGCCAATCGCATTCCTGCCGATAGTGTAATGCCATCACTGAGGTTATAAATGGCGTCTCCAAAAACAGCAGACTCCCGACCTTTTTCCTGATCTATGAGTACCTCGGATATGGTAGAGATTTCTCCATATGGAAATCTATTGCCGGGATCAACAAAATAATTGATCATTTCAACACCTAAGTTCACTTCCAATTCATCGGAAGGGACTATTTTCAAATTGTCCTTAAACTTCAGGTATGAAATATTATTATCAATCCGAGCGCCATCCAAACCCTTAAAATCAAACTGACTGGAAACATACTTGCTTCCGACGATCGATATGCTATTGATCATCTCGTCACTCAACAACAACTTGTAGTCCAATTGAGCAAACTGAGTTGTGTAGTCAAATCCAAATTCTTCATTGTAAACAAATTCATCTTGCGAAGAATACGCTGAGAATGAAAAATTATGCTTTGCGGATGGCTTAAAGGTCAATTTAATATTGCCGTCATAAAAAAACGAAGAGCTCTTCTGCAATTCCGGTACGCTCAGGCGTTTCAACAACCAATCAGTATAAGAGGATCGAAATCCACCTATAAATGAAAGCTTATCTTTAATAATAGGCCCTTCTGCCAATATTTTACTAGTAATCAAGCCTACAGATCCTTTAAAATACACCTTCTCAAAATCTCCATCCTTTAACTCTACATCCATCACCGATACCAATCGCCCTCCAAAGCGAGCAGGAATATTGGCCTTATAAAGATCCACACTCTTGATCAAATCAGCATTAAAGGTTGAGAAGAATCCCAGTGCATGTGATGAATTGAATAAAATAGCCTCATCTTGAAGTATGAGATTCTGATCTACATTTCCTCCCCGGACATTGAATCCGGAAGCCCCTTCACCTACAGTGCTCACCCCGGGTTGCAGCAAGAAACTTTTGACTACATCTACCTCGCCCATAAACTTAGGCAATTTTTTTATAGCTTTCAGATCCAGACTTTCAACACCTATTTGAACTTCATTGACACTCGCATCTGCTGATCGGGCGCGTATCGTAACTTCATCCAATTCAACGGCCGCTTTGTCAAGACGAATGTTTAATTGACCATCGCCTAATACTTCAATGTTCTCTACATAGGAGTTAAATCCTAGGAATTCTATATTTAGCTTGTGTAAGCCCGCAGGAATGCCGGACAACTCATATCTCCCCATCGGATCCGTTGTCGTACCTTTTTTCAGCTCCTCAATCAAAACTGTAGCCCCAATAATCCCTTCATTGGTTTGGGCATCCCGGACAATTCCATGTATCGTAGCCAACCCATCCGGATTAAGATTGGTTATATCTCCAACTTGTACTTTCTTGCCTTGGGCACTCTCTGTAAGACTGCTTTCAAGAGCATTATAGTAATCAGAAGAGTAAGATTGCTCTAGCAAAAACCTTGGAGCCACTACTTTGGCATACTGCCGGTAATCAATATGCCCTAGTGTGGTCTGCTCCAAAAGCTTATCCAACACTTCGTCAACGGTTAGGTCTTTAAAGGTAAGGTCAACAACACGCTTCAGTTGGTCATCATCCTTGTAATAAATAGAGACACCGTATAAGTCCTCTATGTTTCTCAATACCTGCTCTATGGGCTTGTTTTCGTAAGATCCACTACGCTTGTGGGCATCAACATTCTGGCCGATCATCCATTGTATTAGAAAGAACATTATAAAAACAAAGCATGAAACTCTTCTCATAATAATAAGTGGAAAATTAAAAGTGAATTTGAATTTTAAAAGTGGGTTTGAATTCTGCATTTTCATAGCTTACTATATCCATTCTTGTTTTATGATACTCCTTGGACAAATCAGAAATGATAATTAGAATTAATGGGGGAGTTTATGGAGCAAAACCTTGACGATATCTTCTTCGTTCTTTGGGTTGATCTTGTTCTTAGACATATATTTTTTTACGTCTTTAGCTCCTTTGAAAAAATTCAATAAATCTTTTTTATTCTTTATACGGATTAATTCACCGTCTTTTTCTATATATTTTAATTTGGTGATTCGCACTACATCTTTCTTTAACTTATCCAACATCAGTGGGTTATCCTGGCTTTTCTTCCTCAATTCCGGTTTATAGGCTACAAGAACATTATACTGATCATCAACATTGAGTTCTTTAATAATACCTGGAATACGTACTCCATCTACAAAGTAATAATGCTTGGATTTATAAACAGCCCGATCATCACTTCCAATGAATCTAAAAGAATCAAACTGACTACCCTTTAACTCCATATACTGTCCATTTTCGGAAGTATTCACTTTACCTCTAAACAAATTGAGCTTGATGCTGTCCATAGTGATTTTGTTGCCGTCTGCCAAGGTAAACTCTGCCCTTTTCCAATCATCATGGAGATACACATTCCCATTGTAAAGTATATGATCATAGACTTTAATTGTCTGAGTTGCAATCCGTTCATAAGTAATGAAGTTGCTATCGTTACCTCTCACCTTTACCTGAGCCATAGATGTGCTGGCACTCAATATAAAGTAGATATTGAACAAAAGGAAGTAGATGTTTCTCATCTTTCTTTAATAACGGCTGCCAAGGTAGGAAAAATCACAATGTAATAACGCTTAACAGGCCCAATACGCTTCTACTATATTAAAATTCTTGTGTTATTTTACACTTATAAATGACGGTGAGTCATTATTTCGACCGATTATCAAACGAGGTGTTTGAAATCCCGACAATAATTTGATCGTTTTAATATCTCCTGAAATGTAAAGGTAGTATTCCCCCCCTGTACCTAAAGTATAACTCCCACTATTATTTATCAATATTTGCCCTGATCCGGCATCTAATCTTGGCGTTTCAACTTCCATGTCATAGATCGTGCCTACTGCCACGATGTCGTCATCTCCATCACGATCTACATCAATACTGACAGCATCGAGCAAGGGAAACATCTGCGCTAATCCCGGCAATGGCTGTATCTCAAATTTGAACCCGCCTTTATTTATGGCAATTACGGACTGAAAGGATGTCACCTCTCGGTGATATGAAGTATCCAACCCGGCAGAACCATATATATCACTTAAAGACGATTGAGCAAACGATTGATATGAAGCATATTTTTCGGCGATAAAAGGTAATTGTTGAGAGGAACACTCCAATCCTCTGACCGGAACGTACTTACCCTTAAAAGGTGCGCTAAGCACTAAATCATAGGTGCCATTGGCATCCAAGTCGCCTGCAAAGACTTTCAATGGAAAATCTTCTGTTGCCTTTAATTTATAGTTCTCGCCAATATTGCCAAAAATAAAATCTATCCTGCCATCCCCATTGATATCTGTCGGTGTTGCCGAAAACCACAGACCCTTGCCGATTCCTTCGATACTGATTTTCTCAAAGCTTCCTCCTGTATTGCGCAAAACAAAAGGTGCTTCCCATTCTCCTGCGATGACTACATCCTTCATGCCATCTGAATCTATATCGACCACTTCTATATCATTTATTATTCCTGCCTCCAACAGATCCGGAGCTACCTCTTGAGTGACATCTTTCAAGACTCCATTATCATTTCTAAAAAGAAACGAAGGTGCTGCAAGGGGATAAGATTGAGCTGCAATGCGATTGCCCACGATGATATCCATATCCCCATCTTGATCATAATCCAGAGCCACCACTTTACCTCCACTATATACAGACTTCCCAATCGTTGCATCATCCTTGCCCTCAAAAACTCCCTCTTCGTTCTGCATGTAGATTCTATCTCCGTATTTCTTGCCAGCACGCCATTCATTGCCCCCACTCAATACCACGAGATCCTCTCTGTCGTCATTGTTCAAATCCACAAATATCGCAGATACATCTTCATATTTACTATCTCTTTCTAAAGATGGTGGCTTCATTTCTACGTATCTATCTCCATCACTTACATAAATGACACCGGATTGACCACTTGCCCCTCCTATGAAAAAATCACTTTTCCCATCTTTGTTTATATCTGCTGTCGCAATACACGGCCCCAGAGAAGATTGCTTATATGGTAGCAATATCTCCCTCTCAAAATCATTGTAATCATTCTCTTGATGGATATAATCTACGCCCAGCGCTACCGGTGATAACACGTTAAAAACACTTCTGACGCGCTCCTTCTTCTCCTCCTCGATGTCGCCATCTTTGAAATCCAAACGTAGGGTTTGGTTCACCTCTAGGTTGTTATGTTGATATACTTTACCATTTTGAAAAACAACTCTCAATCGATCCACTCGATCCACATCACCCAATCCAAAATGCGCCAAGGGTTGAAGGGCAGATCGATAGCCGCGCGTCCTCCTGACTTCGCAAAACTGCTGCTGATCACCATACTCAATATAGACCTTGGCATACTGTCCGAGATCCCCTTCAATAGATATGTTGAGATAGTTCCCCTTTTCGGTATCGGCGCTGATGTTTCGATACAAGAAGGCTTCAGCATCTATATTATTGACCACCAAATCCAAATCGCCATCGTTGTCCAAATCTACACTTACTGCACCGTTAGAATAAGACGGTTCTTTCAGCCCCCAATCTTTCTGCCGATCTTTAAATTTTAAATCTCCGTTTTGGACGAAGATATTGTTGGGTATTTTCTCACTTGGAATAGATGCATACAATGCCTTTTTTACATCTAAGGGAACATTGCCATTGTACTTCTTTTTAGCTTCATTTACGCTCCTTTTAAAATCGTTGTCTGTTCCGTATTTTCGATACCCGTTGGTCACAAATATTTCTCTAAAACCATCGTGATCAAAGTCCTCCATGATAGCAGCCCAACTCCAATCTGACTTGGCGACACCCGCCATATGTGCAATATTTTGAAATATGCCACGTCCATTATTGAGCTGAAGGGTATTGAACATGTATTGATACCCAAATCCAAACTGATGGACTAACAGGTCAAAGGCTTGGACATTCATTGACGCCATGAGTGTTTTTGATCTGATGTGATCCTTTGAGGCCATATCCAAAACAAAAATATCCTGATCTCCATCATTGTCTATATCCGCAATATCCAATCCCATACCAAAAAATGACATTTGACCCAAGAGCAGATTAGAACGATCCGAAAAAGATCCTTTGCCGGTATTTATGTAAACATTGTCCGGTTGATAATAGTCATTGGCTATATATATGTCCAACCATCCATCGTTGTTGATATCCGCCACAGCCAGTCCTAGTCCAAAAGTGGGAGCTGTGATACCCGTTGACATCGTCACATCTTTAAATCGCCCATCGATGTTTTCATAAAAATGTGTATAACCGACATAGGTTTTGGATGGATTTTCTATAAGTAAACGATGAAAGGTGACCGGATCATAACCATACAGTGTGCTTTCATTCATCACTATACAATCCATATCACCGTCTTTGTCAAAATCAAAAAAAGCCGACTGGGTACTGATACCTTCATCTGCCAGACCATAGATCTCCGACTCCTCTCTAAAGGTTAGATCTCCGTTGTTGATATACAACACATTGCGGCGTTCTTTATTTGGTTTTGGGCCTCCTTGTGAAACATAGATATCCATGAGACCATCTTGGTTCAGATCCACCATAGTGACTCCATTGCTCCAGTGCTTATTGACATTAATTCCTGCTGTGGCAGTGATGTCCTCAAATTCCAAATTGCCTTTGTTTAGATATAGTCGATTGTCAACTTGATTGCCACAAAAAAA
>JAJRXG010000209.1 GCA_024276375.1 Bacteroidota bacterium
CTTCCAACTATACACTTACGAGCGTCCCCATCAAAGTCTCGATTATCGAGTACCCGCTGATGTCCATTTCAGCTAATCACTCGACTTGTTTTTCCACCTTAACTTTGTCAATTTGTGGTCTTGACATTGGGGTTCACTATAGTTGGATGATTTTTTAGCTGTCTTTTTCTTTGGAGGCATAGTAGGTTCCCCTTATATTGGGTTAGATAAGTTTAGCACAAGATTATCAAAGTTAATGTATATTTACCTTATTCAAAGGAATCTCTATGAGCATATTAGACATAAATATCTCAAAGCAAGACATGGACACGTCTTCTATAAGCCTTAAGCGATTACGTCCCTACGTGGAAGGGAGAGATCGGTCTCTGGTTTTCTTTGTCGGTGCCGGCATTTCAATGGCAGGCAATACCGGTATGCCTAATACACCCAGCCTGATTTACCAATTGCTCCTAGATTCAATCAAATATTCTGGTGCCTTCAATAGTGAAATCGAAGGCTTTAAAAATCTCCTGAAAGATGTCAGTTACGAACTTGGGTTTGAAATCACTCTAAATGATTTCTGGCAAATTTGCCGCGATGCAACCTCCAGTCTATATACATCCTTTGCAGAACTTGAAGAGCAATGCATACCCAATTCTGTACACACTTTCCTTGCTCATTGGCTCGCAACTAATGGAGCGGTCGTCACAACAAATTATGACCGCCTGATTGAGCAAGAGTGGAGAAAAATATCCCGCCCTATAAAAAGCGTCTATCAAGATGAAAACGCTAACTCATTCGCCACCTGGCAGGAAGATTTACAGAAAGGCGGTTGCCTTTTCAAAATTCATGGTTCTTTGGATGATCCTCTAAGCTGCTTGGGAGCGTTAGAGCATGTTGGCACTCAATTAAGCGGTAATCGTGCAGAACTTCTAATAGATATTATGCAAAATCGTCCACTGTGTTTTGTGGGATGGCGTGGTATTGATCCTGACATTCCCCCTCTTTTACGCAAAGCTCTAGATACGAGGGATTCATCCCTGCCAATCTTTTGGATACATTATGAGGGCAATCCATCTGGTTCACAAACCTTGGATGCTTCTATTCAAGCAATGACAGCAGATGTGAGGGTGTTATCCAATCAGAATCCCATCATCACAGAAGCAGATCGTGCTTTCGGAAAAATGCTTCAATGGGTAGGGAGGAAACAAGATGCCAATCCCCCAAAGAAAATTCTCTCCTTCGATTTTCAATCATCGGTCAGGCAATGTACTAAAACGGGCGTAACACGCATGACTGGGATTGCTTTGCGTCGTAG
Source organism: Bacteroidota bacterium (assembly GCA_024276375.1). Classification (GTDB taxonomy): domain Bacteria; phylum Bacteroidota; class Bacteroidia; order Chitinophagales; family Saprospiraceae; genus JAJRXG01. Next base: position 1,298 of record JAJRXG010000209.1, read on the forward strand.
CGGAAGACTGGATATTGCAGAGCGTATATTAGATGCTGCGTTATCATTAGCTGAAACAAACGAAGAACGATCAGCAGCATTGCAAGAATTATCATTATTACAACAACAGATAGGAGGGAGAAAAACGGATGCTTCCAGAAAGTATTTATCCAAAGCACGAAAGGAACTTGGTGACCAACCCGATCCTTGGCAGCAACTGAACATCGACTTCGGTCTACTTTCGCAAACAATTATCGCCCTGAAAAATCGACCTTGGTTACTTCTCCGAATACCGGGGCAATTCCGTCAGTACAGAGTGGATATTGAGCTTTTCAGACGGGAGACAGCCGATCAAGAGACCGCTGCATTGCACGAGGCTCTCTATTACTTATATCAGGGTCGATTGCGTTTTAAAGTGTTTGGTTGGGTATCAAAAATTAGCAAGCAACTTTCAAAATGGATCATTGCTCCATTTGATATATCCAGGTCTGTGATTGTTGACGCAAAAGATATACATATACACTCGAAAATTGATGTTCTTGCCTATCGAATTGTAGCATTGGCTTATCTTGGTCGTTGTAATGATGCTAAAAATGATTTTCTTGAGATTGACAGACTAATAGCCATCTTCAATGATGGAGCACGAACAAAACATTGGCAAAACCAGAAAAAAGAGATTATGGCTCGCTGCAAAATGCATAGCCTAAATGAGTAAGAGATATACATGAAGAACACTATTGTCTTTTAAAATATGGAACCTTCAACACCTGCGCCGCCGCCTGCTTCGCCCGCTCCGGTCGGCGATCATACCGCGCGGTAGTATTCACACTCGCGTGTCCAGCCATCTTCGCCACGATTGCAATATCAACGCCGGCATCTAGCAGATTCCCAACAAAGTTCGCCTGAAATCATGCGGGGTAAAACTCTTTACGCCCGCTCGCTTAGCACGGCTTTTCAATATGTAGTAGATACCTTGTGGCTTCAATTGTTAACCGTTACGAATATCGAACCGCTTTCATCTCCCCTAATTTTTAGCCAAGCCTGAAGCGCAGCAACAGCCCCGTTTGCGAGATATACAGAGCGTTCTTTGGAACGCGTCCCATACACCTTC
>JAJRXG010000210.1 GCA_024276375.1 Bacteroidota bacterium
ATTTCTCATACTGTATTATTTAAAAAAAAGTTACTATTTAAGAGGGTGCTTTTGAGATAAAAATGGCGGAAATATGACGGAAAAAGTGTTTTTTTTTAGCCAAAATGACGCCTACCTGAATAGTAACAAAAAAAACTAACATTGTAAAATCACACTCATGAAGAGATTAGTATCCTTGGACTTCTTTAGAGGTCTCACGATAGCTTTAATGATTATCGTCAACTCTCCGGGATCTTGGAGCGATGTATATGCACCGTTGCTACATGCGGATTGGCATGGTTTGACACCGACGGATTGCGTATTTCCGTTCTTCTTATTTATTGTAGGTGTATCAATAGCATTGGCATATTCTAAAAAGAAGGCGGGTGGTGAGATTTCAAGGGCGGCCTACACAAAAATCATAAAGCGAAGTATATTGATCTTTGCACTAGGACTTTTTCTAGCATTGTTTCCTAAGTTTGATTTTGCAAATCTAAGGGTAATGGGAGTCTTGCAACGGATTGCCATTGTCTTTTTATTCTGCTCTCTACTTTATTTAAAGACAAGTTGGAGGACACAACTACGTGTAGGCATAGTCTGTCTTGTAGGATATTGGGTGGTTATGAAATTATTTCCGTTCGGAAGTGGAGAGATTGGTGTACTCGAACCTGGCAACAATGTGGCTGCATGGATAGACCGTTATATCACGCCTGGAAGGATGTATCGCACTACCTGGGATCCTGAGGGTCTGTTTAGTACCATACCGGCTATAGGGACAGGTATCTTTGGCTTGCTCATCGGACAGATAATTCTAAACAAAGACCTCACACAAAATCGAAAACTTATTTGGATTTTTTCTTGGGGTACAGTTGCCTTGTTTGCAGGACATATATGGAGTTGGTTCTTTCCTTTGAACAAAGCCTTATGGACGAGTTCTTATGTCTTGGTAACAGGAGGATTGGCCACACTATTTTTAGCTGCAGCTATGTGGTTTATAGATGATCAAGGTTGGAAGCGAGGCACCAAGCTTGGCGTTGTCTTTGGCATGAATGCGATCACTGCATATGTACTACACGGGGTCATATTTCGACTTTTTCAGATTCCTCTCGTGGGAGATCAGGGTATTCAGAGCCTGTGGATGACTGGACTCGGAGATATCGGTATCTCGCTCAAGTTCGCTTCTTTTTTGTGGGCATTGATCTATATGTTGTTGATCTATGTCATTGTGTATATCATGTATCGAAAGAAGATTTTTATCAAGATTTAGCAAGAATGGGGTTTACCCTTGAAATTGGGTAACTAAACTACATTTATCTTTGTTTTGCTTGACTTATTGAGAAAGGAAGCCTTTATTTGTATTAGAAAAGCAAGATTATATGTTATATTTCTTGCATATGTTTTTATTATTCGTAACTTCGCAAAACATTTAAGCCTATACGCTATAGCATTTACTCTACTTTAAAAACTGGTTTTATTCTTAAAGCACTAATTGACTAGAGTTATGAATGTTAAAGCACTTAATGACAAGGAACTTATCAATCTCTATCTTCAAGGAGATCAAAAGGCGTTCGAAGTACTACTTACCCGACACAAGAACAAGATTTACACATCGATTTATCTGTTTGTCAAGGATCATGATTTGGCTCAAGATATCTTTCAGGAGGTATTTATTAAGATCATTGATACACTTAGAAAAGGAAAGTATAACCATGAAGGCAAGTTTCTTCAGTGGGCGATGAGGATCTCTTACAACTTATGTGTAGATTACTTCAGGCGATCTAAGCGACGTACAAAAGTGTCTCCTTCAGAGACTTTTGACATATTTGATGTCCTCGAAGTGAAGGATGATAACATGGAGACGACCATGATCAAAAGTCAGACACATCGCAAGGTTAGAGAGTTGGTTGATCTACTTCCTCCGGAGCAAAAGGAAGTGGTTATACTCAGGCATTATGCCGATATGAGTTTTAAGGAAATCGCTAAGTTGACAAGGGTGAGTATCAATACCGCTTTGGGACGTATGAGATACGCCTTGATCAATATTCGTAAAATGTTGGAAGAGCAGAGTATCGTTTTGCAAGCATAAGATAACTTTATTTGATAATGAGCGGAGTCTTGACTTGTGTTAGGACTCCGCTCATTATTGAGATAAGTTTTTGGAACGGCCATTATTGAATCATCCACTTCAAATCCTTGATCGAGAGCGTACTGACGATCCATATCGGGACAATCAGTAGAAACATCGCCTCATGCGTTCGGTAACATGGAATGAACAACTTGGATAGCGTCATCCAAAATGACCAGGACTTGGGTGAAAGCATGGGTGCATTACTATCTATAAGGTATGTGTATTTTAAGGCCAAATAAACAAGAAGGAAAATACTTGCTATGGTGAATCCTATAAGTTTCCGCTTGAGTGATGAAGGAGATGCAAATACCAAGGCAAACAAGAAGGCAAATGGAACTATAGAAATAAGGCGCGCACGCTGATTGACCTTTGCATTGGGCTTGCGAGCCTGTCCTGCTTTCCATTTGGCTTTGTTATAGACCTCTACAGTAAAGTCATAGGTCTTGTCCGATGAATTGAGGCCTGAATAGGGATCAAAATCTGTTCTAACAGTCGGATGAAATACATTGAACACGGCTTGTTGAAATGTCGTGTAAACAGCGATATTTATTGTTTTGACCAATGGAACTAAATGCAGAAGAGAAATAAAGATGTAAATAGCCAAGAACCTAAATACAAATTTTAAAATATTGGGCATGTTGCTCATCTTACGTCACTTTGATTTGTGTTGCCCATTTCATCCAATATATCCACAACACTACGGTAAAGAGAATAAATCCAATCTGCCAAAAATCCACATGCATGAATTCAAACCAACTCGGAGCATACACACCGACTAAATACAGACTCACGATCCTCAATATATTGAGCAACATCAACAATACAACTCCAATCAAGATACCTCTCCATCGTTTGTCCCAAGATACCGGATAGAAAAGTACAGACAGACAATATAGCACCGTAGGTGCGATTGCATCACATCCCTCTCGTATTTCTACTGCAAATCTCGGAGATAAGAGTGTCTCATTGACCGCTCGAATATCGGATTGAAATACACCTAAAATGACGGCCGAAATCCATGCAAAAAACTGCAACAAAGGACGTCTTACAGATTCGAACCACTCTGTTCCGGATATCGTATAGAAGATGAGACAACTGATTAAGAATAGAGCGGCAAATTGCAACACAGGCTTGCGCTCTCTCCAAGAAAACCCCTTGTCACCTTTTTGTATTTCTGCTTTCTTTTTAACCATCCTCAAGGATTTGGTATCTACTCTGCCGGTCTCTAGTGCGGAGGCGTAAAATTCGGCTTATTGATAGCCAGCATAGCACACAATACATTTTTTTACGCCAAAAGAACCCTGACTCTGCAAACACATAAGTTGGAGCAAAGATCCAAAATTAATCTTGGATTTTAAGGTAATTCTTCTTAGGGGTTGGAATCTTCATTCCACCTTGACAACGATTGTGCTTATATAATTGGTATGATAATTGTTTGTTATGTGTTAATCATTGATAATCAGCAGTTTTATGCTCTTCTCAAGATTACCGCACATGTTAGCAATTCACATCATATCGTTATTGGGGCTTAACAGGATTGTCCTATTGGGTTTCTCTGTGATGTTGTTTGGCACGGCTCTATCCCAAGGTGTATCGTTTACGATAGACTATGATTCTCAAAGGATCTTAAAAACAAATGAAGGCGGCACAAAGAGCAATGGTGCGTATCCTCTACTCGTACGAATCAAAAATAAAAGTGGTCTGTACAGTAAGATGAGCCTAGAGCAGATAGATATCGGAGTTGCAGACATGTCTGTTTTTATGATCCAAAAAGGAGGTTTCTTGCAACGGATTGAAAACGATCTGAGTTATCAGTTGTACACGTACAAAGATGATCAATCAACCATCTCTGAGGTGTTGATTATGGCGGAAGGCCGCATTATTTCCGGCTACTATATTGAGGACGGACAGATTCATCAGTTTTATGTAGATCCTACCCAAAAAGCGTACAAGAAACAACGCTTGTCCATCCATAGTAGTAAAAGTGATCAGAATACAAGTGTCTGTAAGGCGGAACTAAGTGACTACGGAGTTGAAGCAATCAAAACGAGAGACAAAAGTAAGTCGTCGCACAAGCAAGTACAGATTGGGATTGTATTGGATTTTTCGTTTGTTCAGAAGGCGGGATCAGTGTCAAGTGCTCTCTCAAAACTTATAGCTACTATCGGATCAAGTACCTTGGATTATGCCGATCAATTTGATGTGAGTTTGGATCTTGTTATTTCCAATGTAATTATTTCAGCCTGCAAATCCTGTGATCCATGGTCTGAGACCAATGAAGTGAGTCAATTGCAAAGCGAAGTGATAGATTGGGTCAAATTAGACGCTTTAGCTTCTGATGATGTAGTGATATTTTGGACGGCAAGAGATTTTGATTCCGACATTATAGGAAGTGCATATATTGGTTCTGTTTGCAGCGATAGAAACACTGCGATATTACGAGATCAGTCGGACGTGATGTGGGAAAGACGTGTTTTGACATCGCATGAGTTGGGACATGTACTGGGTAGTGATCACGACCAACCATACAGTCAGACAATCATGTCTCCCTCACTCGTCAATAGTACACAGTGGTCAGTATCTTCACTTGATGCCATTGATGCAACAACGGTGTCAAGTGTTTGTCTCAACAATCTTGAGGATGTACCTTGTCTTCCGTTGGATGTTGACGTAGATCAAGTCAGTTACAATGAAGTTTTGGTCAAGTGGTCATCGAACACTATGGATTCAATACATCTCAAGGTGGAGGATTATACTAGTGGGTTACTCATATTTGAAATGACGGGCATTGCAGGTAGCAGTATCCTTGTTCCGATTGAAATAGAGCCCTGCCAAAAATATAAATTCACTATTTCGCAATATTGCCCAGAATCCACTGTTCTGCTCAGCGATGTGATATGGAGTTCTCAGTCGTCCAATGATATACAATTGTCTGATCTCATGCCTGTATCATGCAGTGTACAGGATGAAGCAACTTATTATGATCTCAAACTCATCATTAATAACAAAGGGACTAGCTCGAGTAAGGTCAATATATGGGTCAAGGGGATTGTTAGACAGGTCATTGCTTTTAGTGGGCAACGAGAATACATCTTGCCAGATATCCCTTCAACCGGGCAATTAAATGTATCGGTACAATTAACATCAGACGATACCGAAGGTTATGGCTGTTTTGATATGTTTGTATATGATGAGCCCACGGTAAAATGCGCCTTTCAGTTTTATGAGGATTTTAATGATTGCGTTCAACCGAGTGGTTGGAGTGTGTATAGCCAAGGTACTCCCCATCAAGATTTTCGTTGGAAGTTTGTCGATGCTCAACGAGATATACTCAATTATGGTAGTTCGTCAAATGCCCTGAGCTCTAAGACCATAGATGGTTCTTGCATGGCATTAATCGATGATGATTTGATCAATCTCGCCGATCATTCTGGCCTTACTTATTTGGAATCTCCTGCTATGGATCTGAGTGATCTAGCATCAGCACAACTGACATTTGATTTTATTTTTGATCCTTTTAACGCGAAAGGAGCTCAAAAAAGTTATGCAAAACTCCAGATATCCGTCATTGGAGACAGTACTTGGACGGATTTGTGGGTTGTCAGCAATGAATCTTGTCCGTGGAATGACATATGGTCGCCTTCGTGCATATCAAAGGCGATCATCCCATTGGATTTATGGTTGCAAGAAGGAATTCGTCTGAGATGGAATTACAGTGACGGCAACGAACAACAATGGGCCGGAATGGCGGCCATCGACAATATTGCTATCACTGGTCTAAGCAAAACTAACGAACCTTGCTCAGAGGTCTATATTGATCAATCACCTACTAATAGCTTGAATGAAAGTGCATCAATGGTGTATATTAGTACGTCCATTGATGTACCAAGCACACAACTGATTGTTTCACAAGGAGCGATTTTGTTGCCTGGATCCGAGATTCAAACAGGTACAGAACTCAACATAGAAATCGAGTCGTGCAGCAAGCCTTAACTAGGAGATAGCTCAAGAGGATCTATTGACCGGATAGTTGTAGTGCCAAATATCATCAGTAGGATAAGCAAGACAATCACACCCCATTGTCCCATCGTTGGAATCTCATCATTGGGATTGACCAAAGAAGATGCCGGAGGAAAAAAAGTGCTCAGGCATGTACCAATGTTATCCTCATTGTTGGGATCTCGACTTACAAAATCAACTATTACGGGATCACTACCGATCAACGGAGACACAAACGTATCTAAGTCTGTAGTCAGTCCATAATCCGGAATACTTAAAAACGATCCTATCCAAACTACAAATGCAGAGTCCACCTGAGCTTGTGTATAACTATTAGAAAGATTGACATCTGGTGGGCAACTCACAATAATCGGTGTCATGACACTACCTATGACAACAAAAGATGAAGTACAAGTTTCTGCATTTCCGCAATCATCCGTGACAACATAGGTGATCTTGACAGTACCGCCTAGACCCGCTTTGGGTATCTCTATATCCTCCAATCCCGAGGCAACAGGATTGCATCCATTGTCTGTAAAGGAGAAAAAGCTAAACCAATCCTCAAAAGCAGCTACAACAAGATCGTCTTCTGATACGCCTCCGGGAAGTTCTCCAAAATCCTCTACATTAACGGTAAGGTCATTTGGGCAATTAATTTCAAGTGTCTGAGCCTTAGAGTCTTCAATATGCAATATGCCTATGGCAAGAACAAACAATAGCTGAAATGAAATATGTATATCTCTCATCTATTTATGTTTTACTACTGTATTAAAATTGTATAACTATCCTTGAACAATACAACTGTCGAACAGCTATCAAAAATTAGCTGTAATTC
>JAJRXG010000211.1 GCA_024276375.1 Bacteroidota bacterium
GAATCTCATCCGATGGCGATTTATCAGTGTCGCGATTTTCTGAATCAACATACGCAGATACGCATAGCGGAATCCGAAGATACCGGATTGACAGCATTGCGTATCAAGGAAGGGCAATTGAAAGGCATCGCCGGTATTGCAAGTAGATTGGCTGCAGAGAAATATGGTTTGGAGATTCTGGCTGCTGACATTGAATCCTCAAAAGTAAATTATACCCGATTTGTAATTATTTCACGTGATGGAGAATATACTTCTCTTGGCAATGCCAACAAAGCCTCTATCTACTTGCGCGTACCTCATCAGCAAGGAAGTCTATTGAAGGTATTGGCACACATTGCCGAACACGATATCAATTTAAGTAAACTCCAATCATTTCCTGTTTTGGGAGCTTTCAATACTTACTACTTCCATCTCGATTTAGAGTTTGAACACATCCATCAGTATGAGAACTGCATGGATGAAGTACGAAAGGTAAGTGTGGGATTTGAAGAATTGGGGGTTTATACAAAAGCAAGCATCTATGATCATCAAACCGTCAAATAGAATAAAGGAGGTACAGGCGTACTACTTTGCGACTAAACTTGCAGAGATAGATGCCATGAGAGCCAAGGGAGACAATGTTTTGAATCTCGGTATTGGGAGTCCGGATCTTGCTCCTGCTCGCGCGGTGATAGAAGAACTCCGCAGGGTATGTCTTGCCCCTGATGCCAATCAATATCAAAGTTATAAAGGACTTCCCGCATTGCGAAAAGCTTGGGCTAATCAGTACAAAACAGCACTCAACGTCCATCTTGATCCAGACACAGAGATATTGCCATTGATTGGTTCAAAAGAGGGCGTCATGCATATTGCCATGACATTTTTAGGCCAAGGCGATGAAGTGCTCGTACCCAATCCCGGATATCCAAGCTATGGCCTGACAGCTGAACTGGCTGGTGGCAAAGCGCTATATTATGATCTTACGGAAGATCGTCAATGGTTACCGGATTTGGTCGAACTGGAAAGCCAAAACTTGGAGAAAGTAAAAATAATGTGGGTCAATTATCCCAATATGCCCACGGGAGCCAGAGCCAATCGAGATTTCTTTGAGCGTCTCGTCGCATTTGGGCTCAAGCATAGGATCCTCATCTGCCATGACAATCCATACAATTTTATCCTCAATGACCATCCTCTCAGTATCCTAAGTGTACCAAGAGCCAAGGAATGTTGTATTGAACTCGTCAGTCTAAGCAAGTCTTACAATATGGCCGGATGGCGTGTCGGAGCCTTGATCGGCAGTGCATCATACATCGATCTTGTTATGCGATTCAAGAGCAATATGGATAGTGGTATGTATAAGCCCATACAGCAGGCTGCTGTCAAAGCATTGGAATTGGATAGGACCTGGTTTGATAATTTAAATCAAATCTACTTAGAGCGCAAGGTTGTCGCGCAGAGGATCTTTGATGTACTGGATTGCCGTTATGAGGAATCCACATCGGGTCTGTTTGTGTGGGCCAAGGCACCAATGTATATCGCGGATGTTCCTTCTTGGGTGGACGAGATCCTTCACAAGGCCAAGGTATTCATCACTCCCGGGATGGTTTTTGGGAGCAATGGGGATCGATATTTACGCATCGCTTTGTGCAGTACGGTCGAGCAATACCAAGAAGCGCTCGATCGAATTGAAAATGTCATTGTAAAATCTATAGCTTTAACCTAAGGTCGTATTATGCTAAAAGTAAGATTCTTAATAAATAATACTCGGATATGAATATTGGTGTGATAGGACTCGGTTTAATAGGTGGATCACTTGCCAAAGATCTCAAGATACTCGGTCACACCGTAGTCGGTTATGATCAAGATCCACAACATATTCAGCAAGCCCTGCGGTTAGGATTAATTGAAGCCGCTACGGAAATTGAAGTCCTTGCCCGAGATAGTGATTTTCTTATAGTCAGTATTCCGGTCAACCAAACAGGGTCGGTTATCAATCAACTTTTGGACTTGATAGCGCATGATAAAATCATTATAGATACTGCCTCTACCAAGAGAAGCATTTGCGTTGCGGTTCAAGACAATCCGATGCGTGGCAGATATGTCGCTTGTCACCCACTGGCAGGTACAGAACATAGCGGGCCGACTGCGGCGATATCCGGATTGTATGATGGATAGAAGAATATCATATGCGAAGAGCATCTCTCCGATGAAGACAGTCTGGATAAGGTTATTGAACTTTTTGCGAGTATAGGAATGCAGAGTATCTTTATGAATGCGGATCACCATGACAAACATATGGCGTATGTGTCCCATCTATCGCATGTCAGTGCATTTATGTTGAGTACAACAGTACTCAACATCGAAGAAGATCAAAAACAAATATTTAATCTGGCAAGTACGGGATTTGCCTCTACGGTACGCCTGGCAAAAAGTAATCCAAGTACATGGGCTTCTATTTTTTCGGACAATTCGGAACACTCATTGACAGCTCTTGATTCATATATATCACAATTGCAAGAGATGCGCAATGATATAGCCAATCGGGATATGGACAACATTAAAAGCAAAATACAGACATCCAACGAAATAAAAAGAGTTCTTACAGGTATGAAATACAATGTAGTACGTATATCATAATTGCTACAATAAGATGACAACAGACAATAAAAATACACGAAAATGGAAACGAAAGTGAGTACCAAAACAAGAAGAAATTGGTTTAGAAAAAGCAAGTACCCGACAGTGATTGCCGGTCCATGTAGCGCCGAAACTGAAGAGCAAGTATTTGAGACTTGTAGATCGATCAAAGCTAATGGGAAGGTGGATATATTGAGAGCAGGGATATGGAAACCAAGAACGCGACCCGGCAGCTTTGAAGGGATCGGCATCAAGGGTCTCCCATGGATGCGACAGATGAAGATCGAAACGGGTCTCCCGGTAACTGTCGAAGTGGCCAAAGCCGGACATGTGGAGGCGTGTTTGGAATTTGATATTGATATCTTATGGATTGGGGCTAGGACATCGGTCAATCCATTTGCTGTTCAAGAAATCGCCGAAGCAGTAAGAGGTGTAGATATCCCTATACTGGTGAAGAATCCCATCAATCCGGATTTAGCACTTTGGATGGGAGCTGTCGAACGTTTTGAACGCGTGGGGATCAAAAATATCGGCGTCATCCATAGAGGTTTCAGCAATACGGCGGAGAAGGTCTATCGCAATCGACCCGAATGGCAGATGGCCATTGAATTTATGACACAACGGCCAGAGCTTCCAATGATCTGTGATCCCAGTCATATCTGTGGCAATCGTCATATGTTAAAAGCCATATCTCAGAAAGCCGTAGATCTCAATTATGATGGACTGATGATTGAAACCCATCGTGATCCCGACAATGCTTGGAGCGATGCCAAGCAACAGATCACACCCAATGTATTAGTAGATATGATCACAGAACTCATCTTGCGTACCGACCACGAAGATGATCCAGTGACACAGAACAGCCTCAACTTCCTCCGTCAAGAACTCGATCAAATCGATAATGATCTGATCAACCTACTTGGTGAACGAATGAGTATATCCAGAAAAATAGGACAGTACAAGAAAGAAAATAAAATGACCATTCTACAACCCAAAAGATGGCAAGACATACTGGATACAGCACATGAACGAGGTCGAAAAAACAAGCTCAGCAATCATTTTATCACCCAATTGCTCAAAACCATCCACGACGAAAGTATCGATCAACAAGAAAATGTCATGTGAGATACGTCTATTGGTGACCTGTCAGCGCCTGAAATGCGAGAAAAATGAAATGGATACGCGTACTAAATCAATCCTATCCACCACCGGAGATTGAGAAAAGAAGTATCTTGGTTGCTATCCTTTTTGGGCTTTTTATCGGATCCTTTCTCGTTTTCTTTCAGCCTTTTGATTTGAACCTCGCTGAATATGAATATAAGAATATAAAAATATTCTTTTTCGGA
>JAJRXG010000212.1 GCA_024276375.1 Bacteroidota bacterium
AAAAAAACATTTGCCCAAGGCAATATTCTGTAGTCAAAAACTATAGCCAACCAAAGGCTCAGTTTAACAAAAGAGCGCCATATTATATTTCGTTTCATTCGTACAACGGATGCAAAACAGTAATATGTACTGTAAAGCAAGGTATTCTCTTTATATAGATTTGTTTAAATTTATTATTTTTGTGCTTCTCTCATAACAGAAAATCCAAACAAAAACATGGCAAAAAGAATCGCAATTAACGGTTTCGGAAGAATCGGCAGACTGACATTCAGAAACCTCCTTCACAAGGAAGGCATCGAAGTTGTAGGAATCAATGATTTAACGGACAATGCCACCCTTGCGCATTTACTGAAATTTGATAGTGCTCATGGCCCGTTTGACGGAACCGTATCAGCAACAGAAGATGCCATCATCGTCAATGGTCAACGGATTCAAGCGACTGCAGAGCGTGATCCCTCTAAGTTGAATTGGGAGGCACTTGGTGTTGACCTAGTACTCGAATGTACGGGTTTCTTCAGATCTAAAGAACAAGCTTCATTGCACCTGCAAGCCGGAGCCAAAGATGTACTTATCTCTGCTCCCGCCAAGGGAACTGGTGTCCAAACCATCGTATTGGGTGTCAATGAAGAAGCGCTCGATCGTCGCCACAATGTATTTAGCAATGCCTCTTGTACGACCAATTGCCTTGCTCCTATTGCCAAAATACTCGAGGACAATTGGGGGGTTGTCAATGGATCAATGACTACAATTCATGCTTATACGGGTGATCAACGCATCCAAGATGCTCCTCATAGTGATCTCAGACGCGCACGTGCTGCCGCCTACAATATTATCCCTACAAGTACAGGAGCAGCAGCAGCAGTCGGCAAGGTAGTACCGGAGATTGCAGGCAAATTATTTGCCATAGCTGTTAGAGTTCCTGTGATCACCGGATCCATGATCGAATGTAATATCAACTTAAAAAAAGCAACCACTACCGACGAAGTCAACGCCACCTTCAAAAAATATGCCGATGACTCCATGAAAGGTTATTTGCAATATAGTACAGATCCCTTGGTGTCAAGTGATATCGTACGCAACAGGCATTCATCTATTTTTGATTCTCTGATGACCAATGTCAATGGAAATATGATCAAGGTAGTCAGTTGGTACGATAATGAGGCCGGATATTCGGCGCGACTTAGTGACTTGGCAGAACTCATCGTCAAGGGTTAACCAATATCAATGAACGTCGAAGTCCACAATAAAAAAGTACTTGTCAGAGTAGATTTTAATGTTCCTCTTAACAAAGAACACCTCATCACTGATGATACCAGAATGCGAAAGGCGTTGCCAACCATCAACAAACTCTTGGAAGAAGGTGCTGCCATAATCCTAATGTCTCACCTAGGACGACCCTTAAAAAACCGGATGGCAGATGGTAGTATCAATATTAAGAAATATACACTTCGTCACTTAGCTCCTCATTTGAGTGATTTGTTGGGTCGCCCGGTGCAATTCACAAATAGCTGTATCGGTTCATATGCCGTAAAAGCAGCTGATAAGTTAAAGCCAGGAGAAGTACTCCTACTTGAAAACACGAGATTCAACGAAGGAGAAACCAAAGGGGATGAGGCTTTTGCTAAGGCACTGAGTGAACTTGGGGATGTGTATATCAATGATGCTTTTGGTACTGCCCATAGAGCACATGCATCGACAACGGTCATTGCGCGGTATTTTGACAAAGATCATAAAGACTTTGGACTACTTATGGAATCCGAAATCCTGAATGCCGAAAAAGTACTCAACAATCCCCGGCGTCCACTTGTGGCCATCACAGGAGGAGCCAAGGTATCAGACAAATTATTGCTGTTAGAAAAATTGATAGATTTTGCCGATACGGTCATTATTGGTGGAGGAATGGCCTATACTTTTTTTAAGGCGCAAGGAGGCAATATAGGCGACTCTCTCTGTGAAGATGATAAATTGGATCTCGTGCTTCAACTTATGGCTCAAGCCAAGGAGAAGGGCACTACCCTATTGCTCCCCGTTGACAATGTTGCCGCTGATAGATTTCATCGTGATGCCAACACTCGGATTGTCTCGAGTATGGAGATTCCCGAACACTGGATGGGATTGGATATCGGCCCCAAATCAATTGACATATTTACCTCTGCTGTCTTGAAAGCCGAAAGCATTATTTGGAATGGCCCGATGGGCGTATTTGAATTTCAAAAGTTTGCCGCAGGTACCAATGCTATCGCACAGGCCATAGCAGATGCAACTCAAAGAGGAGCTTTCTCCCTGATCGGTGGAGGAGATAGTGTTGCGGCGCTCACTCAAATGGGATTGGCCGATCAAGTGAGCCATGTATCTACAGGAGGAGGTGCCATGTTAGAGTTTTTGGAAGGCAAAGAACTACCGGGGATCAAGGCGATTAGAACCTAAATAATACCGATTGATCTTGGCATATATACTCTACGGAATAGCCTATGCCAACACCCTACTTTGTTGACCACGCACATCTTAAAACCTGCGGCGATAATCCGTAAAGGTGTCACGTCCATTGTTGTATTTGAGGAAATCCGAAAAGGGAGAAGCCTTGACTCCGATATAAAATGTATATGTTGAAAAGAGTTGCGGCTGCCAACCAAAACGCATTTCCCAACAATGTAACTGACGGGTGAGATTAAAGGAAGGATAAACCCATTCTCCCTTTCGCAAATCATAACTTATGTTACCGATCTGCATACTCCAGTTTTCGGAAAGGGGTATCTGACCCGTAGTGATCTGAATAGAATTGGCGGAAGTCATGAATTCTTTGCCATTTCCATTGTCTCTGATCGAAAGCCGTAACACATGTTGAATTCTGAAGTTCTCAAACCAAGAAAAAAGTTCAGGATATTCAATCGAAGCTTGCACCTTGTTATTTTTTGCGGCACGACCCTTGGATCGGCTTCCACTGCTACGTTGTTGAGCACTCGGGGCATCCGTATCTTTTTCGCCTCCGAACAAATTGCGAATGTCCTTCAAAGTGAATGTCGTGTTCAGTGTCAGTGACAGATCATCCAATCTCAACAGTCCACCTCCTTGCGACCATACGGTACGATTGACCCGTACTCCTCGGGTATTTTGAGCATTGACCAGGCGTACATAAGGATCTAAGGTTCCGGATATCTGAAGCGTTGTCTTGTTGTTAAGAAACTTGGCATTGGCGGATAGCCTTACGGGACTCCATTTCAGAGAGTCCGCTTGAAAATTGTAATTTCCACTCAGTCTAATACGATCAAATACTTTGAACTTCTTTTCCGTACTATCTTTCTTAGACCAATATTTTCCTTCAATCCGGTTTTCGATGCTGTAGTTCATCGACATCCCTCCTCGTTGGAGGGCGGAAGATCTAAATAGCCGCTCTCCTAGAGCTGAACTAAACGGGTTGTACCGTATCGGTTGATCTAAGAATGAATCCGGATCTTGATCAAAATATTCATAATAGCTTTCTGTGTCCGGGCGATAGCTGAGGTTCAGACTTGGTGTCATCCGATGACGAAGACCTCGCAACCATCCCTTCTTAAAGAGTATGGTCCCAAACACATTGGTATTGAGACCTGCCGATACATTGAGATCCCTCAACGGTGTAAAACCTTGTCTGATATCTCCTTCTACAATACGTCCGTTCTCATCGGCCTTAGTTCCTTCAAAAGTCTGCAAATACCAAAATTCATCATAGTTGATATTGGTATTAAAGGAAAAATACTTGAATACCTTATAACTTGCGGCCATATCCAGTTCATGGGTAAAACCGGCTCGAAAACTCTCTAAAGTTTCTTTGGTAAACAATATTGTATCAATAGTGGAGACATTATTTATAAATTTTCCATTGTATTGCATATTGATTTTCTCGTACCAAGCTTCGTTGCTAGAAGTGGTTCCGGCCTTCTTGAAAGGATAAATGGTGGACAACCGCAACTGTACTTGAGGGAGTGTAAAACTGATCGAATTGTTGCTCGTATTTTGACTATGGGACATACCTGCCGAAAAATTGAGCTTGCTGTTGATCTTGTATTGATAGTTAAAGTTAGAGTTTATCTGATTGTTGAGTTGCGAAGAGGCATCTGTTAAATTTCGTTGAGCATAGTTATTGACCGTAAATCTGAGCGTCCCTCCGACCGTACGATATGGATGTGCCTTATTGTCCTGACGATGAGAGATATTGATCTCATAAGAAGAATTGATAGAAGGCGTCAGACTACCTCTTACATCTAGGATCTGACGCGAAAAACTCAACCCAATACTACCTTGATACTTGTAGCGCTTGCGATAGTCTGTTTTCGTACGCACTGCCCATGACCCCCTCGTGTAAATATCTCCATTGACGGTCAGATTCATCTTGTCAGATATCGCAAAGTGATAGCCGATGTTGCGCATCCCGATACCTAGACGTGCATCTGTTGTCAACCATTGATCCGGTGCAATCAATCCGGAAGAAGCCTGTCCAAAACTAAACAATGGCGCGAAAGCAAATGGAAATGCCAATGGAGTCGGTATCCCTGCCAACTCTACATCCATTGGGCCGACCACAACTAGTTTCTCAGGTATCATCTTCAATTTGGTCGTTCGGATACCCCAATGAGGTTCCTCATGATCGCAGGATGTAATCAAGGCATTTTTGTTGTAAATCACATCATCAATATGAAGGCTGTCCTGACCCGCCTTGATAAACTTGGTAATGGCTCCATGGATAAAATAATTCTGCTGTTGAATGCGTGCACCATATACGATACCCTGCTCACTATCAATATTGTAGCGCAGGCTATCGGCACTAACGTCATTGCTTCCGCTGACAAATCTCGGCCTTATCTTTTGATTGGGTCTCGTCGTAGCCTTGACCTGTTTTTCGGATAAATCAAAAACAATGTAATCAGCCGTTATCTCAGAGCCCTCATACTTGACAAATGCCTCTCCATAAAGATGGATTTTATTGCTCACCAAATCAGTACGACTTGAGTCCTTGGAACCATATACCACGGCTTCACCATCCCCGGGTATGGGTGCCGACACAGGATTGGCAAATGCCCCATCGGTTTGCTCTTTCATAGCAGTCAATCTATCTACATTGTCCCCACGAGACCTTGGTTGAGTAAGTGTAGGACTAGGTTTAGCCTCCTGAGGAAGTGATTCTTTAATCCTCGTTGTATCTGCAACCGGATATGGCAGTGTATCCTGTATCTGACCATGAGCATCGAGCAGAATAAAAAGGAGACTAATAGATATGAGTACACACTTCAGCACCTATACGACCAATGATTTGTATGAATAATAATCCGATCTTCTCACCATAGACAAACGAACATCGTCCGGTACTCGTCCAATTTTATTAAGCAATCTGGTGTTATTGTTTTGATAAAAAACAACTGATTTGCAGGTGTTCATTGGATAGTATTGCAATTTTAATGGTCTGTATATCATGGCTACTCAGATCGACTTACTTCCATAAGCACACAATAATGGGTAAAACTCAAGAAAGCTATCTATTGCAAAGATCAAAGATTGAACCGAAACAGTTGCTTGAAGTGTAAAATATCCCCTTTTATGACAATAGTAGGCATATCTTTGTCAACCATTGTGGTAATTAGATCGTTAGAAAGCTGACATAATGGACAACACTTCATTTCATCCCGTCAATAAATAATACCTTTGCCCACTTTCTAAAATGCTGATAAGAGTATGTCTAAAGAACTTAAAATCGGTTTTGTGAGCCTTGTCACCATCGCTTTGATGATTTGGGGCTTTCAATATTTAAAGGGCAAGAATCTTCTTAAGAAGAACTTCACCTTTGAAGTGATTTATCCTGATGTAGAAGGCCTTGATGTGTCCTCTCCAGTAGAAATCAACGGGTTGGCTGTCGGAGCTATCACATCCATCAAGATCAATCCTGAAAATGTGCGAACGATGATAGTCACTTTTGATGTTGAGGGTGATCACTTCCTCCCCAATACCACGCGAGCGCTCTATTCCGCGGGATCAATCGTAGGGGGCAAAAAAATCGTTTTAGACTTTGATACACTCTGCAAGGGAAGCAATTGCCTCTTAGGGGGCGAGCGTCTGCAGGCCGGGTCACGCGGTATGCTGGAAACAATGATTTCAAAAGAAGAAATGGTAGAATT
The DNA here is from genome assembly GCA_024276375.1 of Bacteroidota bacterium. Classification (GTDB taxonomy): domain Bacteria; phylum Bacteroidota; class Bacteroidia; order Chitinophagales; family Saprospiraceae; genus JAJRXG01. Next base: position 6,147 of record JAJRXG010000212.1, read on the forward strand.
CTTTGGCACCTTACGCAATGAGGTGGGACCTGTTGTTGATACGGTCATGAGCGCATTATTGGACGAAAATGCCAATAATGCTATGAGCAACTCGATCAAAAGCTTTGAAATATCTATGAGCAATCTGGCCTCATTGACAAAAAATCTGGATCGCCTGCTTGAGAAATCATATAACCACCTAGACAAAACCATAGAAAACATGGCAGTGATTACATCTTCATTTGCCAATACCAATGACGACATGGAGAATATGATTACCAATTTTTCTAAATTCTCTACGCAACTCGCCGATGCTGATATTGGCGCAACCCTATCCAAGACAGGGACAACATTTGATAATACCAATGCCCTACTCCAAGACCTCAAAACGACCATAGAAGAAGCAAACACTTCTTTTGAACACGTCAATACACTCCTTAGTACAATCGAACAGGGTGATGGCACCATCGCAAAGCTTTTGAACGACCCTGAGATTTACTATAATCTCGAGGCTACCACTAAACACCTGAGTCTCCTATTGCAAGACTTAAGACTGAATCCCAAGCGGTACGTGAGACTGTCTGTTTTTGGTAGAAAAGGTAATCAGTATAATCCTCCTGAGGAAGACCCGGCTTTTGAACTCAGGCAAGAGCCCGTCAAGGATGACTACTAATGACCGTCTTTACGCGATCTTACCTTTGACCTAAACTCACGGTGATCTCAAGGAGCAACACGCCCATCACCCATATCTGTCTTAGCATGTATATGGGACTGTAACTGCGACTTCTTAAGTGTACCCTACCATGGAGGAACATTTCAAACCTCCTCCACTTGAATAATCTTAACAGGACAATTGGCTGCAGCTTCTATATTCTGCTCATACTCATTCATATCCACTATGGCTTTGAAGATGCCTTTGTTCTCAGTCCCACCTATGAGGTTGCATCTACCGTCTTTCTTGGACATACGCCACCTGTCCGGAGCTGCTTCAACACATCCGTTACAACCGATGCATTTGCCGCGATAAAAAAGGATACGAATCATGGGGCACTGATGAGCTTATAGAGCTTAGATGATGGGCGGATGGTCTCATTGACTCGTATAGAAAAAACATCTCCCTTACTGACCTGTTCTACGACGAGATCATCTACTCTTATCTCAGAAACTTCTGTTTTGTGAGCGCCAATCTTAGGTCCGGTAATCAGAATCTTGTCACCCTTTTTAAGACCATGAGATTCCATTCTAAACTCCCCCACTTTGATTTTCCCAAAATACTTAACCCCTCGACCGAGATAAATCTTCTTGACGGTTGCTTGGGAACCATAGGAGTCGTTCCACTCGCCCATTTTGCGACCCAGGTAATATCCATCCCAAAACCCTCGATTATAAACGGTGGACAATGATTCCTTCCATTGTTTAATCTTGTCTTGGTTATAAGTCCCTTCATCAATAGCCGAGACAGCTTCTCTATAACAACGGATGACCGTGTCCACATAATCGGCTGAACGCCCTCTCCCTTCAATTTTGAGAACTCGGACTCCTGCCGACAATATCTTGTCCAAAAAGCCAATGGTACATAGATCCTTAGCACTCATAATATACTCATTGTCGATGAGCAATTCATTGCCATCGTCTTTATCCGTGACGATATACTGCTTGCGACAATTCTGAATACAAGCACCTCGATTGGCCGAAGAGTTGTTGGAATGCAAACTGAGATAACATTTGCCGGAAACGGCCATACAAAGAGCTCCATGAGCAAAAACCTCCAATCTCACAAGATCTCCCGAAGGCCCCTTGATATCTCTTCGTTCTATCTCTCTATAGATATCCGATACTTGACGCAGACTCAACTCACGTGAGAGCACCATAACATCGGCAAACATGGCATAAAACTCCACTGTTTCGATGTTGGTTACGTTGCATTGAGTGGATATGTGAAGCGGCATATTGATGGACTTACAATAGGCCATAACCGCATGATCCGAAGCGATGATTGCAGTTATATCACTAGCTTTAGCTCGATCTACTATCGTCTTCATCAAGCGTATGTCGTGATCGTATAGTATAGTGTTGAGCGTCAAATATGTCTTAACATTTGCTTGCAAACATTGCTGACTGATGAAACTAAGATCCTCTATCGTAAAGTTGATAGACGAACGGGCACGCATATTGAGTTACTCTATACCGAAGTAAACCGAACTGCATCCGGCCTTAATCGCGGCCGTTAGAGATTCAAACGAACCAACAGGCGCCAGTACTTCAATCTTCTGATTCATTCAATAGTAATTTTAAGATGTCTTGCAATATAACGGCAAAGATAACAGGAAGTTCTCTGATTCTCCTCTCTCTCTATACTTAACGTGTGTATTACAAATGGCATAAAATAGGATATTGCTCCGGTACCCTTCTGTCCTCATATGTTCAAAAAAAATCTCATAAAGAGTCTCCCTTGATGAGCGAAACAAATCAACACCTCCCCACCACGCATTGCCAGCTGATAAAGTGCAGTATGTTATACACACTACTGAACATAACTCGAAAATGAAACTTGAGCCCACACCGGAATCTGACTATTTTCACAAAATGAATTATTTTGGATGAGATTTGTGAGTTTTTGGAGTGGGCTCAAACTTTACAGGCGACGGAGCGTACTGCTACAAGTCAAGCATCAAAACCAAGATGTAGTCCTTCGCTTCCGTCTTCTGCGTGTTGTTCTCACACCTAGGACGCCGAGCAGTCCGCGAGTCAGCTCTCGAGCGACGGTACGTCCGATCTGTCGCGTCAAGGTGCTATTCATCACTTTTTCAAATTGTGATTTCTCTCTTCTGCGACCGGCACCTCTTCGGCTCATCTCTTCTTGATGCTCCTCACTACGGGCATCTTCGATCTTGGCGGAGAGGATCTCGTAGGCACTTTCCCTGTCTATCTCTTCTCCATATTTCTCTTCGATTTCCGACTGATTGACGATCCTTCTTATCTCTGATTTAGTTAAGATATCCATACGGGATTGCGGAGCCCGCAAGTAAACATGTACCAAGGGCGTTGGTCTTCCTTTTTCGTCCAATGCGGTGAGTAAAGCTTCTCCGATACCTAGTTCGGTTAGCAACTGCTCCGTATCGTAGTAATCGGACAAGGGATAATTTTGTGCAGCCAACTTTATCGCCTTACGATCCTTGGCGGTGAATGCTCGCAAGGCATGTTGAATCTTTAGCCCTAACTGTCCCAAGACTTCTTCCGGAACATCTGCAGGATTCTGTGTAATAAAAAATATACCTACTCCTTTAGATCTAATCAACTTGATAATGGTCTCAATCTGGTTGAGGAGTGCATCCGAAGCTTGATCAAAAACCAAATGTGCTTCATCAATAAATATACACAATTTGGGTTGGTCAAGGTCTCCTTCTTCTGGAAAAGTAGCATAAATTTCTGCCAATAGCTGCAACATAAAGGTTGAAAACAACAATGGTTTGTCCTGAATATCCGTGACGCGAAGGATAGAGATAATACCTTTTCCTTCTTCATTTTGACGCAATAAATCTTGAGGATCAAAAGAACGTTCTCCAAAAAAGATATCCGCACCTTGTTGTTCTAGGGCAACGATTTTGCGGACTATAGTGCCTACGGAGGTGGAGGAAATCCGGCCATACTCTTCTTGGATTGCAGTTTTGCCCTCTCCTGATGCATAATTCAAGACTTTCTTTAAGTCTTTGAGATCCAACAATGGCAGGTCACGATCATCGCAAAATTTAAAAACTACTGCCAATATTCCTTCTTGTGTATCACTAAGGTTTAAGATTTTAGAGAGGAGAATAGGGCCAAATTCTGACACTGTAGCTCGCAATCTAGTACCCATCTCCTCGGACAAGGTTAAAAACTCGATAGGCGATGAATCCGGGATAAAAGGATAACCTATACGCTCGTGACGTTCATCAATCTTGGGATGGCCATCACTGGGTACTGCCAATCCGCTTAAATCACCCTTGATGTCCATCACCAGAGAAGGGACTCCATTGGCGGACAAGTGTTCGACAAGTATCTGCAAGGTCTTGGTCTTGCCCGTACCGGTAGCTCCGGCTATGAGGCCGTGTCTGTTCAAGGTATTGAGAGGTATGCGCACAAAATGTTCTTTTTGTACCTCACTTTTATACTTGACAGCTCCCATTATAATGGATTCCCCTTTAAAGGTGTACCCTTTGTCAATCTTGGCGAGAAATGATTCAAGTTTGCTCATAAATTCTTATTGCTGATAATTCCAGTTATTAACTCTTGTTTGATAGCGCTGCTTATTTACCTTCCATAAAGTAGGATCAAAAGAAGATTCAAGTCGTTCTTCAATGCTATCCGGCAACAAAAATGCAAAAAAGTCCAGTCCTGTCAGTGCTTCTACCTCATTTACCGTAACCGCATAGTCCATGATCGGTCGAACGCTACGTTCATTGGGGATGATAAAACCGATGGCTTTCTGTTCCTTGCCCGAGTTGTCCAAGATCACTTTGTAGTAACTTTTGGGTACACCTACCTTGTTTTTCTTGCCTATGTATTGTGATATATCATTGAGTATAGGCCCTGTCACTATGTACAATGCGTCGTTTCTATATGTCCAGTCTCTCACATTTTCCTCCAATTCACGCCAGATACCTCCGTTGAAGGAAATTTTTTGAGGGCTCATATTACTCATCAAAAAAGATTCCTTCATTGACAGCTCATTTTGCGCCATGTCTCCTGCGGGAGCAAGGTGTCCTCGTGAATACCCGGATCCTCTATAGTCATAATAATCAGCCGATCCTGTTGAAACATCCGGATCTTTCTCAAAACGCTTAGCTCTTGGCACATTGGGGATGCGCAACAAATCTCTTGTCAACCTGTAACTCACCCATTCTGCTTGTTCATACCGTTCGTTGTAGCCCAAGATGTAGTAGGTGTGCTCAACCACTTCAGCTTTGCTATTGAGTGGAATCAAATTATTGGAAGAACCATCCTCTGAGATGCGGATTCTATCTCCTGAGCTTGGTGATCCCACTGTGGTGTCCAATGATCTATATAAAAGGACAAACAAGCCTGCGAGAATCACAATCATTATAACAACCCGCAATACCAATCCCGCCAATGGTCTTTGCGATCTCTTGTGATTTGTTCTTATTTTGGCCATTGTATCTGTAAGTGAGTTTTGTATTTTGGGAGATGGACAGATGTGCAATATTATCTCAAAGCTAAGTAATAGTCAATGACTTCACCTTTTGTAAGGTATATATTATGTGTCTTGGTGACTTGTAGTAGTTTGACAATCAGTAGTCAAGGGTTCCACTCATTTCTTGCTGCCAAGCAAGTTGCTCTTGCTAACAACTATCTGCTTAGCGGAGGAGTAGAATCCATGTATGGAAATCCCGCAGGATTGATGGAGCAGGATTATCGCTGGGCATCAATACTGTCTGTAACACGAAGATTTAATTCGGATATCCAATCCGTATCGGGAGCATTGGCACATCGTGGATCACATCAATCCCTCGGCATGATGATCGGATCATATGGCATCACCGGTTTTCGATACAATCAAGCCTCATTGGGCTATGCACGATCGTTGAGTGAGGCAACAAGGTTGGGCTTGCAACTCAATTATACGCAACTCTCGATACGAGAATATGGTGTATCATCCGGTTTGACCATGAATGTAGGTATCCAACATGAGATTTCATCAAAACTCATGTGGGGTCTTTCCATATTTAATCTGTTTGACAGCAAGGAGAATGACGGCAAGAAGTTTTCGCGGTTGAATATGAGCGTTTCGGGCAAGCTCTCTACGGATCTTATGATATTTGGTTCAACCGATATTGGACCTCAACAAAAAAGTAATTTAGGCTTGGGATTGACCTATCGCATCATTGACCCTATGTCGATCTATTGGTCTATGAACACAGCTCCTGCCGCATTCAATTATGGTATTGAGTTTCTATTGATCGATAATTGGGCGTTAATGTTAACACTCAACAGCCAACAATTGCTGGGTTCATCGATTTTCTTTTCGACTCGATATATCATCAATTAGAAGGGATCCATAACGTCGTTTCCACGCATGAGCAAGACGTACCATCTCACTGTAACTGACCAGCCCCTTCTTGATACCATGAGATTTCAAGTAATTGTCATAAAACATATCTCTCAACAATGGTAGCATGTCAGGATAGCGATCGGCATAGGCCATAATCTCGCGATAATCCTCTGCCACGTCATCCGAGACCAATCCACCCATCTTCTTCCAACGATCCGGATCTGCTCGAAATGCATTGGAGCGCAAATATCTCCAATAGGCCATATAACCCGAGTATTGTATCACCGGATCGGGGCTATTGACGGCAGCCATCAATGCAAGAAAATTACAGATATCTTCACCCGTCCAACCATAGCCATGCGACATCTCATGCATCATCGTAAAGGGATGAGTGATTGGGTGCAAACCTGGGTCTATATGCCCCTCGCCTACAAATGGCAAATACACTCCGGCCGTACTCCAACGCAAGAGGCTGCCCTTGGGGTATAACATACGGATACGAACACATCCTACATAATCGATATTCATAGCATCATATGCTCTCCATAGGTCTTCTCTCAAAGCTTGCTGATCGACGCGATAATCGACCCACTCTATGTCTTTCGGAAGCCTATCGCGCAATAGTGTCAATGTATCCGAAATCGCAGCATACTGCGCAAAAACATCTTCCATCCCTATGGTATCAGTGGCAATACCCAACCGCTTGCGCAAATCTGATCGCTTGTAGTTAAAACCCCACATCCAATAAAATGCAATGAATAACAGAACTACGACTATGACCAATCGCCTGAAGAAAGGTCGCCAGGGATGCAGTCGGAAATGCTCGCTCCAAAATGGCCGACTAACATAGTACAAAATCACCAGCACTAGGATATATATCAATGCAATCGGAGATCGAGACGCTGTTGCATCCCACAGCCATCGAAAGATTCTAAATGCTCCGTTGCTATAAACTGACTCTACAAATTGCGAATCATATGGAAGGACTCTATACAATACCACTGTCAACGCGATGCTGATCATCCCGATAACCCAAGTCCTGTACAAGTATGGTCGCATCATCTCATAAATCGATTGCGGATACCTCTCTTTAACTCGTGCAGTGGTATGCGTAGAGCCGATCGAAGTCCGGAAATATGAGTTGCCAACGGCAATCCATGTGCCAAACGATCCAACTGAATATCATAATATCCCGCTTCGGCGGCATCGGCATTATTGGAGTCTAAAATATTGATTTTAGGTTCGATCACTCTATCTAAAGTACCATCTATGAATCCTTGAGGAAAGTGATCATCTTGTAAGAATGGTCTGCCAAAACCAATGACATCCAACTCATCTTGATTCAATGCTTCATTGCAGACGGACAAGGTACGAAATCCCCCGGTGACCATCAGTGCGATTTCACTTTTCGATCGAAGTTGCTTAGCGAAGTCCAAAAAATATGCTTCTCGGGATCGCGTACTCTCCTTCATTCCCACACCCATCATTGCCGATCTCTCATAGGTTCCTCCGGATATTTCCAAGAGATCTATACCTCGTTTTTCCAACTCCAAAATCACATAAGTAGCATCCTCTACGTCAAATCCCCCTCTTAAAAAATCTGCAGAATTTAATTTGACGGAGATCGGAAAAGAACTTCCCAGCAATTTTCGCGTTCGCACGACAATTTCCAACAATATTCTAGCTCGATTCTCTATAGATCCGCCCCATTGATCTTGCCTTTTGTTAGTCCGGGGAGATAGAAACTGACTGATCAAATAACCATGGGCAGCGTGAAATTGTACACCTGTAAATCCAACCTCCTTGCTGAACCGAGCGGCATGAACGAAACGCGCAATCACCTCTTCAATACCCGATTCTGTCAACGGTATGGGTTTTCCAAAAAGCATCATCTTCTCCAATTGAACATCAGATGCCGATACAGGTCTCCAGGAAGCAAAACGATTGGATTGCCGACCGGCATGGGACAGCTGAGCCCAGAAGTGTATGTCATACGACACAACATCGCCTACCCAACGTCTAAAGGCTTCCTTCTCTGTATCGTGCTGGATGACAATGTTGCCGGTGGACTCAAGATATCGCTTATCGACAAGAATATTGCCCGTCAACAACAGGGATGCCCCATGCGAAGCCCAATGCCGATACAATCGCTGATGTAGTTCATTGGGAAGATGATTGGACTTGGCCAAGCGTTCTGTAAGTGCAGCTTTAGCAATCCGATTGGACAAAACGGCACCACTTGGCAAAGTAAATGGTGACAAAATATTTTGGGACATGGGATAAGTTATTGTGAGATTGCGAGATTGCGAGATTGCGACAAAGTTATCTCCGATAGAATAAATATACGGAATAAAATTCAGTCTTTTATTGAATATTATTTCATTATTAGTCAACTTTGTAGTATAGAGCAATTAAGACATTGAAGGTACTATAAGAAATACTATGATGAATTTTATCAGAACCAAATTGACAAAGTAAAGATTAAAATTGACTTAGGATGTTACTATTCAGGTAGGCGTCATTTTGGCTAAAAAAAAACACTTTCCCCGTCATATTTCCCCTATTTTTTTTGCCGTAGCGCTGCTATGCCTCAAAAATAAGCGTCATCAGACGAAAAAAAGTGCCTTTTTTTATCTCAAAAGGACCTCCTGAATAGTAACCTTAGGATTGTAATATTTGCAATTCACAAAAAGGGTACCAAGTAGATAGAGCGTATAACAAATTATATAAAAATAAGGTATTGGTCCGGTACACCTTTGTCCTCATATGTCTAAGAGCTCCTCATATAGAGTCTCCCTTGATGAGCGAAACGAATCAACTCCATTCCCACCACGCACTACCAGCTAATAAAGTGCAATATGCTATACACACGGGACTTGCACCTTCCGGATAATTTCGAAAAAATAACGTACTTTTCGGTACGCGTTCTGCCCATGCTGGGCACACACAACGTGCAAATCGCAATAGCGGGCAATCAAGTATTCTGACATTTAAATTTTTCACTTACTTTATGTAGGTCTGCGGTCACATCGTGGTTGGACGTGAATAAGGGACTTGGACTCTCGGGATAATTCAAGAACTAAGAAACTTGCGGTACAATCTGCCCATGCTGGGCTCATCTCGATCAATACAGTCCAAGGAGGGATCCAAGCACCTTTTAGATGATGAGTGAGAGTTGGTAGCATCGAAAACTTATAGTGTCAAGATGATATCCTTCAAACAAAAGAGGCCAACCTGAATCAGGTTGGCCTCTATCTATATATCTAAGATTATAAAGTGCTTACTTAGTATCTTCCACTTCTTCAAATTCTACATCAGTAACATCCTCAGACTCCGAAGTCCCATTGTCGGAAGTAGCATCTTGAGCTGTTGGCTCTGAAGCATCACCTTGCTGAGCGTTGTACATATCCTGACTTGCAGCTTGCCAAGCGGAGTTCAATGCTTCTGTTGCAGCATCAATCTTGTCCATATCTTGTATTTTATGAGCCTCCTTCAAGTCCACCAATGCATTTTCTATTACCTCTTTTTTCTCTGCGGGGATTTTATCTCCATACTCCTTGATTTGCTTTTCTGTCTGAAATACGAGCGAATCAGCGGCATTGAGTTTATCTACTTTCTCTCTTGCGGCTTTATCAGACTCAGCGTTGGCTTCGGCTTCAGCTTTCATACGCTTGATTTCTTCATCAGACAACCCTGTAGAAGCTTCAACTCGTATGTTTTGTTCCTTGCCAGTCCCTTTGTCCTTGGCAGATACGCTAAGAATCCCATTGGCATCAATATCAAAAGTCACTTCAATCTGAGGTAATCCACGAGGTGCAGGTGGAATACCTTCGAGAATAAACCTACCGACGCTTCTATTTTGATTTGCCATAGGTCTTTCACCTTGAAGGATATGAATTTCTACCGAAGGTTGGTTGTCAGCAGCTGTGGAATAAGTCTTAGATTTTTTTGTTGGAATGGTAGAATTGGATTCAATAACTACATCATACACGCCACCCATCGTTTCGATACCCAATGACAGAGGCGTAACATCCAACAACAATACATCTTGGACATCCCCACTGAGGATACCACCTTGAATAGAGGCTCCGATGGCGACTACTTCATCAGGGTTGACACTTCGGTTGGGCTTTTTGCCAAAGAATTTTTCAACAGTTTCCTGAATTTTAGGAATCCGAGTAGATCCACCGACCAAAATAATCTCATCGATATCGCTTTTGGACATTCCGGCATCTTTGAGGGCGTCCTCACAAGGCTTCAATGTTCTAGAGACAAGGTCATCGGCAAGCTGTTCAAATTTAGCTCTCGACAGCTTCATAACGAAGTGCTTAGGTACACCGTCAACGGCTGTGATATACGGTAGATTCACTTCAGTCTCAGTGGAAGAAGAAAGTTCGATTTTAGCTTTTTCAGCGGCATCTTTGAGGCGTTGAAGTGCCAAAGGGTCTTTGCGCAAGTCAATATTTTCTTGTGATTTGAAGTCCTTTGCAAAGTGATCTATCAAGACTTGATCAAAATCGTCTCCTCCCAACTGAGTATCTCCATTGGTTGATTTTACTTCAAATACACCATCTCCCAATTCTAGTATCGATATATCAAAAGTTCCTCCTCCGAAGTCAAATACTGCAATGGTGCTATCCTTGCCTTGCTTGTCCAGACCATATGCCAAGGCAGCAGCGGTAGGTTCGTTGATAATACGTTTGACGTCTAATCCGGCAATTTCTCCGGCTTCTTTAGTTGCCTGTCTCTGAGAATCATTGAAGTATGCCGGCACTGTAATAACTGCTTCTTTTACTTCATGTCCGAGGTAATCTTCTGCAGTTTTCTTCATTTTTTGCAAGACCATTGCGCTTATTTCCTGAGGGCTATATTTGCGATCTTCAATCTGAACACGGACGGTATCATTGTCGCCCTTGACGATTTTATAAGCGGCTTTACCGGCATCACTGCCCAATTCGCTAAAACGGCGTCCCATATATCTCTTGATAGAAGAGATTGTATTTTGTGGATTTGTTATCGCCTGACGTTTGGCAGGATCTCCCACTTTTCTTTCACCGTTGTCCAAAAATGCCACAACGGACGGTGTTGTACGTCTTCCTTCTTCATTAGGAATAACTACCGGTTCTTTGCCTTCCATTACTGCAACGCAAGAGTTGGTCGTACCTAGGTCAATTCCAATTATTTTTCCCATATTTTATATAATTCTTGTTATTAGGTAATCACTGAGTATCGATGAATGCTAATCTATAAAACACATCAATGCTGAGTAGTTATGTTATTGGTTTTATAATATTATTTACTAATCTCCTATTCAATCCTTGTGCCAACTCCGATGCTATGTCAGAAGTGGTCAAAAAGAGATAAATGTGAAAAATAAATATGACAAAAAGGCAGCCCATATGTCATGACAGAGAATATTCTGCTATTTTGCCTGCCATAAAATACACGCTACCAATGTCAGCAGTAAGAAAGGAGGTAAAGAGAGTTACGACACACGTCCTGCGGAATATGAAAATACAAGGAGAAAAGATTTCTATGCTTACGGCATATGACTTTTCCATGGCTAGAATACTGGATGAGGCCGGTATCGAAATTCTCCTTGTGGGCGATAGTGCATCCAATGTTATGGCGGGACATGAGACGACGCTGCCGATCACTTTGAATCAGATGATCTATCATGCCCAATCTGTAATCAGGGCAGTCAAACGATCATTGGTCGTGGTAGATTTACCATTTGGTACCTATCAAGGAGATTCGAAGAACGCGCTACGCTCGGCCATACGCATTATGAAAGAATCCGGTGCACATGCCGTCAAACTCGAAGGAGGAAAGGAAGTCATAGATTCGGTCAAGCGGATATTGTCAGCGGGCATTCCCGTCATGGGGCATTTGGGTTTAACTCCCCAGAGCATTTACAAATTTGGGACTTATACAGTACGAGCAAAACAAGAAGAAGAGGCTCACAAGTT
>JAJRXG010000213.1 GCA_024276375.1 Bacteroidota bacterium
CCCAGAATCTCTTCCATCTGTTTGATCTGCCGACTCAGACCCGGTTGCGAAATATACAGCCGCTCCGAGGCCTTCCTAAAGTTGAGCTCCTTTGCCAAAGCGAGAAAATATCGGTAATGTCTCAGTTCTATTTGATAACTCATAGTTATTATATTGTAACCAAAATGATATCATTGGTTATTAAAATTAAGTAGAAATTCGTTGATTGTTATACTTGAAAGCACATAAATTGTCTCAATACAAAATACGTAGATGCCTAAGAGGATTTTTAGATATGGAAAAGACAAGTTATCGCTAGGTGATGTGCTCGGTCTGTCCGACGGATCCATTCAGGGACTTTTGGAGGCAGATGTCATTGATAAGATCGACAGATGTGCAGAGCTCGTTCAAGACATAGCTCAACAAGACGCTGCTGTTTATGGTATTAATACCGGATTTGGTCCATTGTGCACAGTCAAGGTAACGCCACAAGAGACCCATCAATTGCAGGTCAACCTTCTCATGAGTCATGCTGTTGGTGTTGGTCTGCCTATCGACCCTAAGTTGGTCAAATATATGATGATCTTAAAAGTCCACAATCTATCAATGGGATATTCGGGTATAAGATTGGAGACGCTCAGCAGAATGCTGTGGCACATAGAGCAAGATGTCATGCCTGTGGTGCCTTCGCAAGGATCTGTGGGCGCCTCCGGAGATTTAGCCCCGCTTTCTCATCTCTTTTTACCATTGATTGGGATGGGAGAAGTCCTCGTAGATGGTAAAGCTATCCCATCTTCAGGATTTTTAGAGCAATATGATTTGAAACCTTTAAGTCTTGGAGCCAAGGAAGGCTTGGCCTTGATCAATGGGACGCAATTTATTGCGGCTCATGGTATTGATATTTGTCATAGATTGGGAAGACTTATTGATCATGCTGACTTAATTGGGGCAATGATGGTAGAAGGGTTGTCGGGATCGATCAGACCATTTGATAAGCGCTTGCATGAATTGAGGCCTTATGCCGGGACAATTAAAAGTGCTGCCAATGTGTATCACCTCATCGAGGGTTCACCGATCTTGGATTCGCACAAGGACTGTGATCGCGTCCAAGATCCTTATTCGTTGCGCTGCTTACCTCAAGTACATGGAGCTGCACGCAATGCTTTGAATCATCTGATACAACTACTTGATATTGAGATGAATGCAGTCACAGACAATCCGGTTGTTTTTTCTAAAGATCTGGTGATAAGTGGTGGCAATTTTCACGGCCAGCCATTGGCGATGGCCATAGATTATGTCTGTCTCGCTGCATCCGAAATATCCAATATTTCTGATCGGAGGATCTACTTATCTTTGGAAGGTAAGGCACCAGGTGTGCCCAAACTGCTTGTTTCTGATACCGGTATCAATTCGGGATTTATGATTTTGCAATATACTACTGCCGCATTGGCTAGCGAAAACAAAGGCCAGTGTTTTCCCTCAAGCGCAGATAGCATACCGACCTCATTGGGTCAAGAAGATCATGTCAGTATGGGATCGATCGGGGGAAGAAAAGCACTGCGAGTGATTGAAAATACGGAGAAAGTCCTTGCCATCGAATTGATTTGTGCTACGCAAGCATTGGACTTTCATTTGCCGCTAAGGTCATCTAAGCGGATCTCAAAGGTACATGACCGCGTGAGAACTGAGATTCCATTTGTTGAGTATGACACGGTATTCTATCCTTATATCCAATCTGCTATACAACTCATCTCGAGTGGAGAGCTCTTAGAAATTTCAGGACTTAAAGAAGATGTGATATGAAACGACAATTGATTGGACCGGTTAAGAGCCTCTTGTCTATGTCCGGACTCCCGCTCAAGGGTGCACTCACAGATACAATGCTCCCAGTATCTCAGGATAGTGGCATACTTATTCATGGCGATGTTATTGAGAATATAGATAGCTACAATAAACTAAAAGAGGAAGTGCTAAACACCGGGACTGAGTTGATCAATCTCGATGGCGATTATATTGCTCTACCAGGATTCGTAGATGCTCATACACATATATGTTTTAATGGAAGTCGTGCTCATGACTATGCTCGGCGCAATGCTGGAATGTCCTATCTGGATATTGCCCGTATGGGTGGAGGTATTTGGGACACAGTCCGGAGAACTAGACAAGCCTCTAAAGAGCAGCTTATCGACGGCATTTTGAATAGAGTAGAAGATCTGATAAAAATTGGCATCACAACAGTTGAGGTCAAAAGTGGTTATGGCCTGTCGGTGGAATCTGAACTCAAAATGATTCAAAGTATCCATGAAGCCAATCGCATCACACCATTAGATCTCATCTCGACATGTCTGGCGGCACACATTGTTCCTAAGGATTTTGCCGGGAGCACTACGGCATATTTGGATACCATATTGAAGGAGTTATTGCCCACGATCAAGTCTGAGTATGGATGTCATCGTATAGATGCATTTGTTGAAGAGGAAGCGTACGGCGTTGGCGATGTTGAGCCATATCTCAGGTCAGCACAGGAGATGGGCTTTGACATAACACTTCATGCTGATCAGTTTCATCCCATGGGATCAGCTCTGGCGGTCGAGTTGGGTGCTGTAAGTGCGGATCACTTGGAAGCAAGCGGAGAACGCGAGATAGATCTGTTGGCACATAGTGATGTCGTAGCCACAGTTTTGCCGGGAGCGACATTGGGTTTAGGCTGTGCATTTGCCCCGGCCAGAAAACTCTTGGATGCCGGAGCATGTGTTGCGATCGCAAGCGATTGGAATCCCGGCTCGGCTCCCATGGGAGACCTGTTGACACAGGCATCGATCATCGGTAGTTTTGAAAAATTAAGCAGTGCGGAAGTATGGGCGGGGATCACGTATCGGGCGGCTCATGCACTGCGGTTGGATGATCGAGGGAAGTTGGAGCAGGGACAACTTGCCGACTTTATATTATTTGCGGGTAGTGATTTTAGAGAGATATTGTATCATCAAGGCCGCCTGCGCCCGAGCCAAGTATGGAAACGAGGCAATAGATTGATCTAATTGTCGCCATTAGAAAATACTTCTTCATATTTAATTCTAAAACTATGTCCAACATCACATTTCAAGATCTGATCAGACAAGGAATCCCCAAAGAGATTCCGGCTCCCCGGAAATATGATGTATCAGTCAATCACGCTCCTCAACGCGTGGATTTACTGAGCACAGATGAAAAAAAATTGGCCATACGCAATGCCTTGCGATACTTTCCACAAGCGTGGCATGATGAGTTGGCCACAGAGTTCTTAGAAGAACTGCTTACTTACGGTCGCATCTATATGTATCGATTCAGGCCTCATTATGACATGTACGCAAGACCTATAGAAGCGTATCCCGCTCGCAGTCGTGCCGCGGCCGGCATCATGATGATGATCCAAAACAACCTAGATCCCAATGTTGCACAACATCCATATGAATTGATTACCTACGGAGGCAATGGTGCTGTTTTTCAAAATTGGGCTCAATATCTGGTGTGCATGAGGTATTTGTCAGAGATGACCGAGTCACAAACCTTGCATATGTATTCCGGCCATCCCATGGGATTGTTTCCGTCATCTCCAGATGCCCCCAGAGTGGTCATCACTAATGGCATGATGATCCCCAATTACTCCAGACAAGAGGATTGGGAACGTTATAATGCTCTTGGGGTTACACAATATGGACAGATGACGGCCGGGTCATACATGTATATAGGATCTCAAGGTATCGTCCATGGTACTACACTGACCGTTTTAAATGCTTTCCGCAAATTGGGAGTAGAAGATGCCAAGGGCAAAGTGTTTTTGACATCGGGATTGGGTGGGATGAGTGGCGCTCAACCCAAGGCAGGCAATATAGCCGGGTGCATCACCGTCTGTGCCGAAGTGAATCCTCATGCAGCTCGCAAAAGATGGAAGCAAGGTTGGGTGGATGAATGTATCGAAACAATGGATGCTCTCATTCAACGTGTTAGAAAGGCTCAAAATGATATGGAAGTAGTATCGCTGGCTTACATCGGAAATATTGTTGATGTCTGGGAAGCCTTTGATGTAGAAGATATTTATGTCAGTATAGGATCAGACCAAACATCTCTCCACAACCCTTGGTCTGGAGGATACTATCCCGCTGGATTGACTTATAACGAGTCCTTGCGATTGCTCTATGATGATCCTCAACAGTTCAGAATCGTAGTTCAAAAAAGTCTTGTAAGGCATGTCAAGGCAATCAAAAGACATACGGACAAGGGCACCTATTTCTTTGACTATGGCAATGCATTCTTGCTGGAAGCGGCAAGGGCAGGAGCAGACATTGTCAAGGAGGACGGATCGTTTATATATCCATCTTATGTTCAAGATATCATGGGCCCGATGTGCTTTGATTATGGGTTCGGGCCGTTTAGGTGGGTCTGTTGTTCGGGGCGAACATCAGATTTACGTACTACGGATACCATTGCCGCAGAGGTCATGAGAGATATGTATAAGAATGCTCCGGAAGATATTCGCCAACAATTGAGGGACAACATACGATGGATCGAACAGGCCGAGGAGCATCAACTGGTCGTAGG
>JAJRXG010000214.1 GCA_024276375.1 Bacteroidota bacterium
ATCAATGGTGCTTCAGGTATTGCAGTTGGTATGGCCACCAATATGCTGCCACACAATCTCACCGAAGTCATAGATGGAATAATAGCAACAGTTGATGATCCTGACATTACGATCGAAGGACTCATGCAATACATCAAAGCCCCGGATTTTCCGACGGGAGGTGTGATATATGGTACCGAAGGTATCAGAGAGGCTTTTGAAACCGGACGAGGACGTATTGTGCTCCGAGGCAAGGCAGAAGTTAAAACAACCAAAGCAGGAAGAGATTTTATTGTAATTACAGAAATCCCGTATCAGATCAATCAATCCACCCTCGAGATTAAAATCAAAGAGGCAGTTGAGAATGAGAAGATCAAAGGGATATCAGGGATACGTAACGAATCAGATCGCAATGGCATTCGGATCGTTCTCGATCTAAAAATGGATGCCATAGCCAATGTGGTCGTCAGCCAATTGTACAAGTACACTCCCTTGCAGACATCATATGGTGTCAATAATGTTGTTTTAGTCAATGGTCGTCCTCGGACACTGAATCTAAAGCAGATTATTGAAGAGTTTATCAAGTTTCGTATCGAAGTCATCGTAAGAAGAACGCAATACGAGATGCGTAAGGCGGAGGATAGGGCACATATCCTAGAAGGGTTGCTCATAGCCTTGGACAATCTTGATGAAGTTATTGCATTGATTCGGGCATCTAAGACGGTAGATGAGGCAAAAGATGGCCTGATGGTTCGATTCAAACTCTCTGAACTTCAAGCCAAGGCCATTCTCGAAATGAGGTTGATGAGATTGACAGGATTGGAACGCGAGAAAGTCCAGCAAGAATATGATGAATTGCTGGCCAAAATATCTGACTACAAAGATATCCTAGCCAATGAAAGTCGACAAAAAAGTATTCTTAAAGAAGAGATTATCGAGGTAAAGGAAGCTTTTGGCGATGAGCGACGCACTCAAATATCTCATGCTGACGGGGATATTTCAATCGAGGACATGATCCCCAATGACGAAGTAGCTGTCACTATATCGCATCTCGGATATATTAAGCGTACCAAATCGGATGAATTTAGAAGTCAGAGTAGAGGGGGGAGGGGCTCCAAAGGAAGTAAGACACGGGATACAGATTTTGTAGAACATCTTTTTATCGCCAATACACACAATTATTTACTCCTATTTACAGAAAAAGGTAGATGTTTTTGGCTCCGTGTTTATGAGATACCCGAAGCATCCAAAAATGCGGCTGGACGTGTTATTCAAAATATAATAGCACTGCCAAAAGACGATAAAGTCAGGGCATACATTATAGTCAAGGATCTCAAAGATCAAGATTTTCTGAACAATAATTATATCATGTTTTGCACTTCCAAAGGGATCGTTAAAAAGACGCCGTTGGAGGCTTTCTCCAGACCACGTACAAATGGTATAAATGCCATCACAATAAGAGAGGGGGATCAATTGCTTGAGGTTAAATTGACGACGGGAATGAACGACGTTTTTCTCGCCAATCTTGGAGGACGAGCAATACGATTTCCGGAATCAAAAATCAGATCAATGGGTCGTTCTGCTGCCGGAGTACGTGGAATGACCCTGGATAGTGATTCTGATTGTGTTGTTGGGATGGTGTGTATAGTCCCTACAGATGAGGACAAGAGTATCTTTGTGGTGTCAGAGCATGGTTATGGAAAACGATCAGCAATTGAAGATTATCGGCTTACCAATAGAGGAGGCAAAGGTGTCAAAACACTCCAAGTAACCAAGAAAACCGGTGCATTGATAGCTATTAAAGAGATCTGCGATGAAGATGATCTCATGATTACAACTAAGAACGGAATCGTTATTCGTCTTCATGCAGATGCCTTCAGGGTAATGGGTAGGGCAACACAGGGTGTTAAAGTTATCAATATAGATGATAGAGATAGTATCTCAGATCTTACTGTCATACGAGGCGTCCGAAATGACGAGGAAGAAGAGTAAGCAATAATGCTTTTTTATCCTGTCAGTATCTCTTTTATCAAGTTCCATGGTCATAGAAAATACTAGGGTTTTCCCTAGGGCGAGGTATGTTGGACGCATAAAAATGGCTGTCTCCGGCTTTTTTTGCCCTTTTTATTAACAATTATAGTGTCATTTTTTAAGCTTTGTTTAAGAGTAACGTATCATTGTGATTGCGTCTCAATGATGTATTATTTAATCTGAAAACAAAATTAGATCAA
>JAJRXG010000215.1 GCA_024276375.1 Bacteroidota bacterium
ATATAGAATTGACAGCTCCCATGCTATTGTTCACTTCGTGTGCCATCATACGAATGACTTTTCCATATGTCTCTTTCTCGTTCTTCCACAATTCCTTTGATAGCTCTTGGATAAGGATAAATTTTCGATAAAAACCCTTGTAAATAACATGATTTACTTGACATTTATACTTCTTAATACCATCGATGTTGATGGTTTGAGCCTCACCCACATTTATATCCTGTATCCGATAAATCAAGGGATGCTTGATGGTTGTCAATTCAAAAGGCAGAGACAATGATTGTACTCCCAGCATCTGTCTTGCCTTGACATTGATGGCAGTCACCTGCGATTCATAATCCAATATGATGACTCCAGCGGGAAGAGATTGGATGATATTCTCAAGAAAGTACGCTTGCTCTTGAGTCCTGAGTCGCTCCCCTCTCAATCGATCCAACATAGCGTTGTACACACGGATCAGTTCGTTTATTTCTCTGCTTCCAGTATTGGCAAACCGAACATTAAAGTCTTGATCCTTGATGGCATTGAGACCCGATCTCATCAGATCAATCGGTCTAATCAAAGACCTATATATCCAAACACTAATCACTAGAGAAAAAATGATTAAAACTTCAGATGCTAAAAACAACCACTTTTTGTCCTCTAAGAGATGATAGGTCAAAACCGTCATGATACCATGCAAGAGGATGGTAAACAATATATACTGGTACTTAAGTCGCATTAACGGTGAAGGTAAGAAGTCATTTTATACCATACTTCTCCATACGTCGATAAAGACTACTTCTAGTTATCCCCAGTGATCGTGCGGTCTTACTGACAGAATGATTGTGAAAATGGTACGCCTTTCGGATCATATGACGTTCCATCTCTTCAAGCGTAACTGTACCGATCTCTGGACTTTGGATGCGACCCATCCGATGCTGTTGTGGTTTAAAATATTCCTGAAAAGACCGAACATTCAAAACACGGCTTGATGATAACAAAGTAGTTCTTTCTACAAGGTTTCTAAGTTGTCGAATATTGCCCGGGTAATCTTGCTCCTGTAGCCACCGCATCGCCTCAACCTCAATGATGGGTGGGTCAATACCATAGGAGACCGCAGTCTTGCGGATAAAATAATCCACCAACAATGAAATGTCTTCACGTCGTTCTGACAACGAAGGCACCCGAATATGTATAAGATTAATACGATAAAAGAGATCTTCTCTAAATGTACCTTTGGCTACCATATCTTCGAGAGATTTATTGGTTGCACTGATCACGCGTACATCTGTTTTCTGAGCTCGACTGGAACCCAGCATTTCAAAAGTTTTTTCTTGCAATACTCTTAGCAACTTCACTTGACTTTCTAATGCAAGATCCCCGATCTCATCAAGAAATATCGTTCCTCCGTCAGCAAGTGCAAATCTTCCCACTCGATCAGCTCTTGCATCAGTAAATGAACCTTTGGTATGACCGAACATCTCACTTTCAAACAATGAAGTAGAAATACCCCCTAAATTTACTTTTATAAAGTCATGATGTTTTCTCTTACTACGATTATGAATCGCTTCAGCAATCACTTCTTTGCCAGTTCCACTCTCACCTGTTATCAGCACACTGGCATTGGTTGAAGCTACTTTGTCCACAATCTCCAACACATGCTGAAATGCCACCGCACTACCAACAATAGAAGCGTCAGATTCCTCCGATTGTGTATTAGATGCATCGTTGTGACCAAACAAAGCCAATGCAGTTCTCACAGATTCAATCATGTGTTTGTTATCCCAAGGTTTGGTTAGAAAATCCTTGGCACCGAGTTTCATTCCAACAACAGCCATCTGCAATGTCCCCCATCCTGTCATCAATATAACCGGCATACTAGGATGAGCAGATAGTATCTGTTGCAATAGCCGCATCCCCTGCTTCCCAGAAGTATCTATGGTGAAATTCATATCTAAGAGAATCAGGTCTGGGCGCAATTCCTCTATACTGTCAAGCACCAATACAGGTAGGTTGACAACGGATACTTTATGCCCATTCTTGCTCAGCAGCAACTCCAAACTCTTGCATACTGCTCGATCATCATCTACTACTAAGATATGAGCCATTCTTTTTTGGGTTTAATATTCAAATGTAAGCTGTTTTCTTGTTCCCCTGTTGTATTCCAATTCAATCTTCGTGAAGGGCAGTAGCTGGTTGAATC
>JAJRXG010000216.1 GCA_024276375.1 Bacteroidota bacterium
ATGGGTTGCGCCATGTCACAAGGTACTCAGTATCCCAACATAGGACGATTGTCTGGATTGGCTGGGGGGTTGCCAGTAACTGTTCCCGGCATGACAATAGATCGACAATGTGCATCGGGGCTCATGGCTGTTGCCACGGCTGCCAAGCAGATCATGTATGACCGACAAGATATCGTCATCGGTGGAGGTATAGAATCCATCAGTCTCGTTCAAAATGAACATATGAACACCTATAAGATGATTGATCGCAATCTTGTCGCCAAGCACAAATCCATCTATATGCCAATGCTTGAGACAGCAGAAATTGTCGCTCAGCGATACGGCGTATCACGAGATGCACAAGATGAATATGGTTACCAAAGTCAACGGCGCACTGCGGAAGGGCAAATGAATGGAAGATTTGACGATGAAATCATCCCGTTTAGCACGGTCAAATTGGTAAAAGACAAAGCAACCGGTGAAATAAGTCAACAAGATGTAACCCTCACCAAGGACGAAGGCAATCGCCCATCAACCACCTTAGAAGCTCTTCAAGGGTTACGGCTTGTCAATGAAGGGGGCACGATTACTGCAGGTAATGCCAGTCAATTGTCTGATGGCGCTTCAGCGAATGTTTTGATGGAAGCCGCTCTCGCATCTAAAAGAGGTCTAGAGCCCCTGGGAGCTTATCGGGGAATGGCTGTTACGGGATCAGAACCCGACGAAATGGGCATAGGGCCGGTATTTGCGGTTCCGAAATTACTGAAGAAATTCGGGCTTAAAATGGATGACATTGGACTTTGGGAGTTGAACGAAGCATTTGCCGTTCAGGTCATTTATTGTCGTGACAAATTGGGTATTGATAATGATATTCTGAACGTCAATGGTGGTGCCATCTCTATAGGGCATCCATATGGTATGACCGGGTCTCGCATGGTTGGTCACGCTCTTATTGAAGGTAAACGACGGGGTGCAAGATATGTCGTTGTAACAATGTGTGTCGGGGGAGGCATGGGTGCAGCCGGATTGTTTGAGGTGTATTAGACAGCTGCTGATATATAGATACAAAAAAAAATCAAGTTAGGGTTTTGTCCGGTTCAATATCGGGATGAACAAGAAGCATTTTCGCATCTCTTTTGGCCAGATAATCTTTAGGGGAGTACCCGGTATAGCGCTTAAAACATAGTCTAAAATAAGACACACTCGAGTAACCCAATTGATGAGCAATCTCACTTACCGGTTTATTAGTATTTTTTAAGACACGTTGCGCTTCTTTTATTTTTTCAAATTGGATATAATTATTAGGTGTCATTCCAAAAAGATGCTTGAACTGTCTAAAAAAAGTAGCCCGGCTCATATAAGCTTTGTCTGCAAGAGTCTTGATATTGATATCGTCATAAATATTATTCTTTATATGTTTTATGACATAAGCCAAGGGGTGATCCTGAATCTGATCGTTGGTATAATTGTGTATCAGACTATTGCGCATATCCGTCTGCAAGCAGGCTAGAATGAGCTCTTCAATTTTGAGATTGAGCCAATAATCCTTATACTTGACATCGCGGGGGTATAAATTTTGTATGTTCCTTAGCGCATCAAAAACGAGGGCACATGCTTGTCCCGAATAAATCTCTGTAGGGATCAATTTTTGCTCTTCTTCGATCAACTCCGGTATGCTATAATTACTATTGATTTTATCAATAATGCCCCATACTTTTTCCTTACTAACGTCTAAACGGAAGCATACGAGAGGGTTAGAAGTACTGACGTTTCTCACCTTCGTATTAGCAGCAATCCTTTCACTTCCCATGGCTACAATGCCTTGTTTGAGGTAAATAACTCTACTATTGGAAAATAAGATACTCTTCTCTCCTTTCTCAGCATATCCAAAGACCACATTGTCAAACTCCACGAATTCATCTTCATTCTTAACGATATAGCTAACAAGTAATTCCGAGTCTTCACCCGTAAAAGTCACTTTTTGATTTAATTCCCTGTAAAAGTCAATCATACATCATTGATTTTCTATACTTCGTACTTG